>SHXT01000019.1 GCA_009693175.1 Candidatus Methylopumilus sp. | reverse complement strand
TGTAGTTATTGCAAAGTTGAAACAACAGCCATCAACGGACTCATTGAAAATCATGGAGAAGATTGCGTTTTTCGAAAAGAACAAGAAAAAACTTTTAAACAAACAATATCGCAAAAATCACATATTGATGTTAATCAAATTCGAGGGGCAGACGAAACTGACTAAGAGAATATCTTATGAGAACTATTATTGGTATGAGTCCAAGTTATTATGTTGTTATTTTTCAGGATCATCATGAAGTCATGCGTCTATATGCCAGTTCCGATTTAGAAGCAGCTACTTTAAAATCTCAGTATGAGTCTTTAGGTTTTGAAGTGGAATTATGGTAAAAAATATTTATTAAGAGTAAGCTATTAGCATCGCAAGCAAACAAATAATTAAGGATTTATTCATATATTTTTAATAGCGCTTGTAAATAGGAGGTAGTTGTTCGGCAATTTATAATAAAAATTATTTATGTCATTAAAATATCTCTATTTAAAGAGCATCAAATAACACCTTCATAGGTGTTTTTTATTACACACCCCTATTCAACCCCTGCCAAAATTTGAGTATTGGCTAGGTCTACAACACAGACAAATACTGTAAAATATCTCGTTCTGGGGGATTAACTCAGCTGGTAGAGTAGCGGGCTCTTAAGTTTACCGGTCTGATTGCGTCAAGACCCTGTTCCACCCTAAATCTTGGAATATCTCAAATTTAATCAGTGAAGTTTTTTGCTTGCGCACCACAACACACCAAACATAAAAAAAGCCACTGCTAAGAATGACTTTTTTGCATTCAAATATTCTATTTCTTTTTACTAAGAAAAAGATACTTAATAAAAGAAGCAATACCAAGCACTAAAAATGCTGTCATTAATAAACACATCAACGTCATGTGTGGAGTCCATTCGCCATTCATCATATGTTCCATACTATTTCCTCTTTAAAAAAATTAACTGATTAACAGTGGCGCTACAAAAGCCATAAAGCCACCTATCAAAAATACACAAACTGAAAAAAAATAAACTCTCAATGAGTTTATTCTAGTTTTATTACAAAGTTGTGCTAGCTCTTGATCATTTGGACAGGGTAAATATCTTGCTTGCCACTGTAAAAAACCAGATATAGATAACATCACCCCTGCAAATATAAACACCCCTAATTTATGCTCAGAAAACCAAACAATTTGTGGTACAGAGCTCACAACTGAAGCCATAACAGCACCTGCACCTAAACTTACTAATAACGCAGGCAAGGCACAACAAATGAGTGTGCCTCCTGACGAAAATAGAGTTAGCAAAGATATATACTTGGTTTTAACTAACTTTGGATCTAAATATTTTTTTGGCATTATTTGTCCATACCGGATTTGATATGTTCAATAGGATGCTCGCTTAATTCAATGCTTTTAACTTCATAGCCTGCACCCTTAATAATTTTTCTAATTGTATCTTGTGATAACGTTAGCCCATCTTTAACTTCTACAACTACAAGATGATTTTTTAGTCCAACATATACGTCTTTTGTTTCACTTAAGGCTTTCATCTTCTTTTCAATACCTTGCGCACAAAAAGAACATACCATCCCATTCACGGTCACTTTATAAGATGGCATAGCAAAACTACTAAGACTAGTTAAAGATAACCCAAAACCAAATACTAATAATAAATGTTTCATAAAAACTCCTTAAAATGTATACATAAGATTTAAACGAGGCTGGCCACTATTGTTCACACCACCCTCTACAAAGATATTTTTATTAATAAGTCTTAACATAGGAATAATTTCAATCTTGTCTGAGATTTGATTTGTATATTTTGTCTCTAAAATAAACCACGGCTGAGTCTTGTCATAATCAGTTTCATAAAAAGAAAAGCCGGCACGAATTGACGTTGTGTCATGATTTAAATTAGATACGCGATAGAGTTTATGAGTAGTCGCAAAGTAAATACGTCTTGTCTCATAATCAAACTGAAATCCTGGGGACGCAACGACTTTGCTATCTATACTTTGATTATCGGCACTTCCTTTTATCTCACCTATACCCATAAATAACCAAAGATTACTTTGAGCACCACTTAAATTCCAACGAGATAATAGACGTGTGTAATTAAGCGTATCTACTTCACGTTTATCTTTGTGATCATCTGAACGAAACTCAAGATGTGTTAATCCCAAAGCATCACGTGATGTAATTGCATAATTAAATCCCACTTCACGCCAATTTTGATTGAAGTCCACCATAGTCATCACAGAACCTTCATAACCCATAGGTGCTGCGAATACTAGGCGACTTGATAAAAAGATTAATGGAATTACCCATAATCTAAAGTTAGAAGTAAACATAGATTTCCTTAATTAATAAAAATAAGGCTTAAAAAAGCCTAAAACTATTTTTTAAGAAAAGCTAATAGGTGGTCTTTGAATATGAGGAAGAATTACAGAATTGTAATGATGTAAATACTGCTGATAAACGATGTCGTTATTTTGAGAAGATAACATAACAGTATCGTGAGTTAATGCCTCCATACCTGCTTGCGCACAAAATGATAAGCAATGATGTGAAACGTTATGACTTTGAACTTCTTTTGATTGTTTATGTTCTTTAGTTTGAGTTTGATGGCAATGACTCACCTTTTTTTCAGTAGCAACTGAAGTTTTGTGATTGTTTTGGCAGGCGAGCTGAAAGCTAGCTGCAATGCTTTGAAGTGGCATTACAAGCAATAAACATAAAATTAGATAGTTTCTAATAACTTTCATAGTTTTACTATGATGCGCTAGAACAATCAAAAGTTCAACATCATCCAAAATCTCCGGATTCCGGATATTTTGTAATACATCCCTATCACCCACCAATCAAAACCACTCTCATAAGGCCTTGCCCTAGGCTCTCATAAGTCTCCACTATTGATTTGCAATACTTATCACATACTTAAAAACAATTCATTGGATTTATCTAAATAAGAGACATAGAATTTACTCATACTAACTATTTGTGAAGAAATGAAAATGAAATCAAAAAAAGAAATTAAAACATCTAAAATTTTAGAAAAAAAGACAAATTTACATAACGTAAAAGTGCCAAAAAACAAAGATGAAAATATTTTTATATGTAAACAAAATGATAAAGACTGTTGGCATAGGTATTCATCAGCAATGGGCGATTGTGTTTAATTGATAGATGGTAATAAAAAATGGGACGCTTTATGTGTCCTATTTTTTTACCCTTTAATCAAAATCTCCGGATTCTGGATATTTCGTAACACACCCCTATTGCGCCCCACCAAAATCCTCGCCCCCAACCCCTCTAAAACCCCAAAAAAAACTGTAAAATATCTAGTGGGTTAACTCAAAAAGTCGCATAGCACAATTATAAAAGGAGTCTCATCATGGACGACAAAAAAACAAATGAAATTATTAAAGCATTAAATTCAATTTTAGAGTTTGAATTGGCAGGTGTCGTAAGATACACACATTATGCATTAATGGTCTATGGTTATAATCGAATTCCTATCGTATCGTGGCTTCGAGGACAAGCTTCAGAATCATTAACACATGCAGATAAAGCAGGTGAACTAATTACACATTTAGGGGGTCATCCATCGCTTTCAATAGGCCCGCTCTTAGAAACACACAACCATGATATTGGAGATATTTTGCGAGAGTCACTTGCTCATGAATTAAATACCCTCAATTCCTATAAAAATCTTTTAAATATCGTAACTAATGAATCAGTGATGCTCGAAGAGTATGCGCGTGAGATGATTTATCAAGAAGAACTTCATCTTGGAGAGGTGGATAAGATGCTTAGAAAACCGGGTGATTTATCAAAATTCCATGCATAATTTTTTTATTCAACCAAATATATGACTGACAAATTAGCACCTGAACAGATAATTTTAAGAATAGCTCTAGCTTTAATTTCTGAGGTAATTATCGGCTTTAATAGTTGAAGTCACCCAAAATCCCCATCCTTATCCCCTCTACAACTCCCACAAATACTGTAAAATATTCCATTCTGGGGTATTAGCTCAAAGGGTCAAGCAAGGGATAACTCAGTAGATGTTATCAGTATGAATTGTTATAAAGAACTATTTTCTTGATAAGGCGTATATTCATTACCGGTAACTTTACTCCAAAAACTTTTCATATATTTACTATCAAATCTTTTAATAGAGAATGAATCTCCAAATTTAGATAATAATCCTGGTTTTAAAATATACTGAGCCATCATTTCACCAAAGACTGGGGCAAATTTAAACGCTTGTCCAGAGCCCAAACAATGTATTAAATTTTTAATTTTCTTATCAGGGCCCAATATAAACTTTAGATCTGGTGTGATATCAAAATAAGATCGATAACCTGAAGAAAAAACAGTGTTATTTAAATTTTTAAATCGTTTATGGGCAATCTCTTCGTATAACTTTATTTGAGAATAGTTTTGTATTTGATTGATCGGATCATTAATAAAATCCGCACCAATAACTGAAATAGGATTATCAGCAAAAGTAGTACTCGTTTCATGCACACCTCTCTTTCTGGGCTGATGCATATGCATTTCGCCGTCTCGCCAACTCCTAAAATAAGCTCTATTCACATAATCTGCAATAATAGGCATTGAGACTTTTTTTGATATGAGACTACTTAACCAATTCACGACATAGACAGGCTCAACACTTACAGGAATTGATATACCGGCTTTTGTAAATAAGCTCGCACTCCAAGGACCAGCAGCATTAATCACATAATCTGCTTTTAAAACATGATTTGTAGTTATAATTTCTGTAATATTTTCGTTCGAATTTTTTTTGAATCTTAAAACTTCTTCTTTCTCAAAGAATGTAACATCAGATTGAGAAATAGCTTCATACAAACCTTTTCTTACATATGCTGGGTCAAGTTGAATGGCATCTGGTTCGTGATAAAAAACTTCATCGTTGTATAAATTAACGAAATCTGGGCATATTTTATTAGCAGCATCTTGCGTTATTTTTTTAAAATTAATTGGAATTGATTTTAAATCTTTAGCTAGCTGATCCCATTTTACATTCGTTGAATTTTTATCTTTTTTAGCTATCCAGAGCGCGCCATATCTTTCAATCTCAATTTCTACGCCCCAAATATCTTTAAGATTTAGCCACATATTTGTGGAAATTTGCCCTAACTTAGCAGCCACGATATCAGCATTTGCCGACCTTACTATGCCTGAATGTCGGATTGATAAGGCGCTTCCCAACACATTTTTTTCAATTAAACATATAGATTCTGGTTTACCTCCAGTATCTTTTAAGTGTCTAGCTAATGAAATGGCAGCGGCTGTGCCAAGACACCCTCCTCCAATTACTACTGTATGAAATTTTTTCATAAATTTATAAATTTTCTTTTTGAAGAATAATTTAATTGACTAACTTTTATAAAAGGAAAAAAATTAATATTCTAAGCCTACTCCTAAAATAAGATTTGAGAATAAATTTTTTTTTAATCTTACTCCGCCCAGCCTCACATTTTAGTAATAGTCCGATCGCATGAAAATTCATGGAAAATTTTTAAAAAAACCCTCTTAATGAGGGCCAATACTATTTGGCAAACGTTAACATCTTATTTATCAATTGTGAACTTTAAATGAAATATTTATGACATTTGAAAATGACAAAAAATCCGGATTACGGATGTTTTGTAACACACCCCTTTTTGATCCCTGCTACTTTTGAGCGAGCTGAACCTTCTGCCTGACCCACAAATACTGTAAAATATTCACTTCTGGGGGATTAGCTCAGTTGGTAGAGCAGCGGACTCTTAATCCGTTTGTCGCGAGTTCGACCCTCGCATCCCCTACCAATTATATCAATGGTTTTAAAGGTTTTATCTAATAAATTTAACCATTAAATCCTTTATAGACAACACCTAGACAACATTATTATTTCAGTAATAATAATTGAGGTATTGCATCTTTGTCACACCAAACAATTGCATTCTGTTCAAACTCTTTACCTATCTCAGATGCTTGTTTTTTGCTAATGCCAAAGATTAAAAAACTCTCTTCTCCATCCCAATCTCCATGACCACATTTACCTTCTCCGTGAATGTAATCAAAATGAAGTGACTGTAGTAACTCTTCTAATTTATGATTGCGATCTTTATTTTCTTGATTTGATAGTTCTTGGCTGTATGGATTAAAAGCTGTAATAAATGCTGCGGTATATTTATAAGATGTTTTATATATGCTCTCTAATTCACGGCTATGCATACCAATTTTTAGGATAAATGAAGGTGATGCATCTACATGATAGTCGGCTGATTTATAAGACTTTAATAAATCTAGATTAATCATTTTATATAAATAGCCTCACTATAAAGGGTTGAGCGTATATTATGAAGCTTGGAGGAACAAATGAAAACTACTCTGATATTACTATCAATTATTTCATTTTCTAATTTATCATTTGCAGAAGTCATTTGTACTAGTGATCAATTTGGCTTAACGCGATGCAATAACGGAACAACTTACACTACTGATCAATTTGGTTTAGATGCAGTTGTTGACCAGTATAGTCAATATAAAATAAATGCAGGTTGGAGTATGAGTTTTTGATTTTTAATCGGATAAAAGAACTAAAGGATCGTGGAGTAAAAATTGGAATAACATTTAGCCAATTTGACATGTTGCATGCTGGACAAAAAAGATTCCATCAAGTTACGTTCGCCCACCAATGAGTACTCAGCATATCGTGCCTGACTTCTTCTGATTTATCTTTAACAAATTCATCCCCTACCAAAAATTTAAGTATGGAGAATAAAAATGGCAACAGCTGTCATTATTAAGCACCCTAGTTCTGGGATGATTAAGATAGGTTATTATGGTTTTAGCTGGTCTTATCTTATTTTTGGTTGGTTTGTTCCTCTCTATAGAGGTGAATTAGGTGTTGCAGCGCTTCATATGCTTTTTTCAATTATCACTTTAGGCTTATGGCAAATCATCGTGGCCTTTTTATACAATAAACAATATATGACACGTATGTTTATAACGGGTTGGGTGTTAGCAGATTCAGAGAATAATAATGAAATGGCAGCAGCTAGACTCGGTGTTATTCTTCCTAAACGAAAACGTAAATAAATATTTATTTCTTTTTATTGCAGACAAGTTTTAGATAAAAATCGTTAAGCGTTTTAGGTTTTATCACTTGCCAATCTAATGCTTCCCCTTTGTTAAATAATGCATGTCCTTGCCCCATCGATTCTGGGTGTAAAGCATAAGCTAAAATTCTCATTTTTTTAGTCTTACAATCAAACTCTGATCTATTTTTAATGGAACGATATTGAAAGTCTTGAATAGTTTGTAGTTCGGCATAATCTTCTAAATACCAAATTCTGACTTTACGTGCACTCTTACTCATAAGCTCATAATCAATATAATGGTCAGCATCGCCTTGAAGAACCAAAGACCACTCGGCATAAGATTGCATAGGTAGGAAAAGACAAAGAAGAAATAAAAATTTCATGGGTTAAATCATCGCATTTACTGTTAATTTTCTCAACCTATAAGGTTTAAAGAATGATGTCTTGTCTATTTGATGAAGCTTAAGCATAATAAAATATCACTCATTAAATATACTTAAAAAATGAAAAAAGTACGTTGGGGCATTCTAGGCGCTGCAAGAGTTAACGAAAGACTTCTTCCAGCTATTGCAAATAGTCCTTTTGGTGAATTAATTGCTTTAGGTAGTAGAAGAAAAAATGCAGCAAAAGATTGTGTAGCAAAATATCAACCTGCTCTTGCAAAAAAGATAAAGACGTTCGATTCATTGGATGAAGTAATTAATCATCCCAATATTGATGCAATTTATATTCCACTTTCAAATGAAGAGCATACCGAATCAGCACTTAAAGCTATTCATCATAAAAAACATGTGCTCATTGAAAAGCCGATCACACTTCATTCAAAAGAAGTGCTTGCAATTACTGAGGCAGCACATAAAAACCATGTCAAAGTCATGGAAGGTTTTATGTACGTCTTTCATCCTCAATTCGATCGCGTTAAAGAAATTGTTGATTCAGAACTTTTAGGTGAAGTGCAATATGTTCATTCTATGTTTTCTTTTCCGATACAGCCTGCTCGCTTCTACCGTATCGATCGATCTATAGAAAATGGTGGTGGTGCATTATGGGATATTGGCCCGTATGCAATTCATAGTATTCGCCAATGCTTTAATCAGCATCCGATTGCTGTGATTGCCAATAGCCATCTCAATGAACACGGAGCAGATTTAACTACTTCGGGCATGATTGATTTTGGTCATAATCGACGTGCGCAATTTGATATCAGTTTTGAATGTGTGAGACGTTCCCAATTTGAAATCTTTGGGTCAAAAGGAAAGCTTATGTGTCATGCCGTATGGCAACATGAAAATGATGAGGCATTACTAACTTTAGTGACTGACACAGATGGATTGAAAGAAGAGCATATTAAAAAAGCAAACCACTTCACGCTTGAAATTGATCACTTTAATCAATGCATCCTAAACGATAGCGCACCTAAACTTTCTTTAGATGACGCACTTTGGAATACAAAAACATTGGAAGCTATTCAAACATCCATTCAAAAGAAGGCTTGGATTAAACTTTAATTTGTATAATAAAAAAGCCCGCATCTGCGGGCTTTTTTTTAATTCTTTGAATAATTACTTATTCATTACATACATTGTAACTTCGAAACCGAAACGCATTTCAGTAGCAGCTGGAGTTGTCCACATGATGTTAATCCTTTTATTTAAATTAATAAGAAATTACTTAAATGTCATCTTACTCGAACTTAAAAAGTAAACACCTTGAGGATCATGAATAAGGACTCATGAAAATCATGAGAGAAGCTACTGTAAAAATCGATTATTTTAAATAATATATATAAATCAATAACTTAGTTAAGTTAAACCTTGGCGGGTTTAGGTTGTGGTTTCTTACCTTTTGATTCTTTTCGCTTGTCTTTACTGCCCATAAATAGCCTCTTAAATAGGTTGGTTGAATCATTATTGTATATGAAAGCTAATCATATCAGTCGCTTCCTAATTTCTTTTTCGTACTCTGGAAAGTAATGCGTAATCACCTTTAAATCGAACTGCGATAGGATGGAATCATTAGATTCACGCTCTAATAAAAACTCAAATGATGCTTTGATTAAAGTTTCATAAGAAACTTTACCACTTGTCAGTGCGTTATAAAATTCACTTGAGACATGTACTTTATGTTGAGTGGTAGATTTTGATTTTACAATCACCTCAAAATTAGTATCACTGATTAATTTAACTTCGATCATCTTCGTCTCAATTGCGCTGCCTTACCCCAGCGTTTTACCAAAAGATAAAGCAGTAAAAAAGAAATCACTATAAAAGCTATTCTGCGAGGAAGATAAGTAAGATCAGAAAATACATATTGAAAATAAACATAAGGTGTAAGAAGCAGTGCAGAAATAACACGTGCCCAATATAATTTTTTAAGTGTTTTACTTTTCTTATTTTTTTGATATATCATCCATGAAATAGCTGCAAACAATATAGCAGTGATTAAAAAAAGGATGCCGCCATACATAATCATCATAAATATATTCATTTCTTATCCTTATTTAAAATGTCATCTTATCGGGTAATGGTGATAAGCCAATATTAACTCTAAGTTCATTACATTTGGCATTAGGTTTACCATTTTCATATAATTCAAATTCTCGGCATGGTGTTGGGCGTAATTCATATATTGAACAACGATATCCGGTTTCTTCGGCATAATTTAATGCGATACACCTACCCTTACCTAATTCGGTTCCTTTCATGCAAACCAAATGATCGTTAATTTGACTGGTTAATGCAAAAGGTACCTTACCAACATTATTACCTTCAATTTCTGCATGATAGAAAGACACTCTAAAGTGCTGACAGCACTGGCCACATTCAAAACAAGGGTTAGTTAAATCATCCATATTTAAGTCACTTTAAATATCACAACGGCTTGTCCACAATATTTTTTATTTTCATCAATTAAATTCCAAACGGTTGCATCATCAATATGAAAGATCGATCCATCAGATGCCACTCTTTTGCCTTGGTAATTTTTTATAAAACCTTTTTCTTTGACTTGACGTAATAACTCTGATCTTTCCATTTGATTTAAAAATGGAGCAGATTCTTTCGAAGGTAAGCCTATCATTTGTTGAGTTGTCATCTTGAATAATGCTAATGCAGCTTTATTTGCATAATTAAATAAAGGTTCTGATGAGTTGTCATGACTTGCGATTGCTAAAGGGTATAAATCAAAAGCGCTGACGAGATCTAAATTTAAATTTAACGGTAATGTCTCTTGAGTAAAATTAAAATATGAATTTTTAATTAATTTGAGATGAGAAGTGAGTTTCAATTTACTGTATAAATTTTAATAGATATTTATCCAAAGAACCAATAACACACAGCGATAGACGCTAAAACACCAGCGAGATCGGCAAATAATGCGCAAGCTACTGCATGACGTGCACGCTGAATACCTACAGCACCAAAATATACAGCCAACACATAAAAAGTTGTTTCTGTGCTTCCCTGCACAGTAGCTGCTAAGAGAGATGGGAAACTATCAACACCATGCGTTGCCATTGTATCGATAAGCATGGCTCTTGCAGCGCTACCAGAAAAAGGTTTCACGAGTGCAGTAGGTAACGCATCAACAAAACGTGTGTCCCAATGAAAGCTATCTGCCATATAACGAATCATATCTAGAATAACATCAAGGGCTCCCGATGCGCGAAGGACACCAACAGCACATAACATAGCTACCAAATAAGGTAGTAAATTCTTAGAAACATCGAAACCTTCTCGCGCACCTTCAATAAAAGACTCATAGACAGGAACTCTACGAAAAATACCAGCAAGTAAAAAAATAATAATTAATCCAAAGAGTACCGTATTGCCTAATAAAGAAGAAAATGATGCTAAAGCCAATGCTGAGAGACTACTTAAGAAAAAAATAAGTGTGCTTAAGAAAGTTGCTATACCGATTAACCAAGCAAGCACAATTGGGTCGCGTAACTTAATCCGTTGAATGAAGGCTACAGATAAAAAACCTGCCAAGGTTGAAGCGCTGGTTGCTAAAAGTATGGGTAAAAAAACTAATGTCGGATCTAGAGCCCCTTGCTGCGCTCGATACATAAAGATGGATACTGGAAGTAATGTTAGTGATGAAGCATTCATGACTAAAAATAAAATCTGAGCATTACTTGCAACTGTGGGTTTTGGATTAAGTGATTGCAATGATCGCATCGCTTTGAGTCCGATAGGGGTTGCTGCATTATCGAGACCTAATGCGTTCGCAATAAAATTCATAGTCATGAGCCCTACTGCAGGATGATTTTTAGGTACTTCTGGCATCAACCGTTTAAACAATGGTGAAAGCCATTCCGCTATTTTTTTAATTAACCCTGCATGTTCCGCGATCTTCAAAAAACCTAACCAGAGTGCCAGTGTACCAAAAAGTAACAGCATGACTTCGACGGATAATTTAGCCATAGAAAAAAGACTATCTACCATTGTCGTGAAAACTGCAGAGTCCCCGTTTCCAAACCACCGCCATATCGCACTGAAAGCAGCTATAAAGAAAAAACTTACCCATAATGAATTTAATACAGACCCACTAGTATTCGATAAGCTTTTACTTTTGAACCAATACATCGTCAATCCTCTATGATATCGACAGACTCTATTTCCAAACCTTCTGAACTATCAGGAATAACGGTTCTTTGTGAAATTAAATCTTTAAATACATCAATCGCCTCATCTTCAGAATGTGCTTCAATTTCTTCAGCATAAGATACTGTTTCAAATGCATACACCATGTATCTTTTCATATAAACTTTCTAAATATGAAATATTTTATTTGGGTCTTGAAGCTTCATTGGCAGCCTTTTGCGCTTCATGCTTTGCATGAATTGCTTCCATTGCACTCTTCTCTTTTTCATGACAAGCATGCATTTGTTCATGAGCTGTTGTAGCACTCACACAACTTAGGGCAGTTTGTAAAACCGTTATCCTACTTTGGATACCTTCGATATGCATTGCTTTATGTTTTGCGAAGTTTGCCTGCTTGTTTGCATCACCATCTTTAGGATTATTTTCAGCAAAAACATTCATAGTAAATAAGAGAAAACTAACAATTGTTAAAACTAATAGCTTATTCATAGTGTTTTCCTTTAATTAAAGATCAAGTATACAAGATTATTAAATAGACAAGCGATTGAGCCCATCAAGTGCTGCTGTTTTATAACATTCCCCAAGTGTCGGAAAATTAAATACTGCATTTACAAAATAATCGATAGTGCCTTCGTGTGCCATGACAGCCTGCCCTATATGAATTAATTCACTTGCACCTTCTCCAAGAATATGAATTCCAAGTATTTTTTTGTCGTGTGGATTAAAAATAAGCTTTAGGATGCCCGTGTGATCTCCAATAATTTGTCCTCGCGCAATTTCTCTATAGTGTGCCTTTCCAATTTCGTAAGGTATACCTTCGTCTGTAAGTTCATGTTCACTTTTTCCTATAGTTGAAATTTCAGGTATGGTATAAATTCCGTAAGGAGAAAGCCCGATACCTGATTTAAGTTCATCATGCATACCGAAAGCATGTCTACCAGCGGCTCGTCCTTGTTCATAAGATGCAGATGCTAATGCAGGGAATCCAATCACATCTCCAACAGCATAAATGTGAGGGATATTAGTCTGAAAATATTCATTCACTGTGATACGGTTGCGATCATCTTTATTTATGCCTGCAAGATCAAGAGCCAGGCTTTCTGTTGCGCCGATACGTCCAATAGAATAAAGGCAGGCTTCAGCGCGAAGTACTTTACCGCTTTTTAATTTAACTTCGACTGTCTTGATATCGTTTTCAATAATTTGCATACTCACAACTTCTTCACCAAGTCGCATCGTAATATTATTTTGCTGGGCGACATAAGTCAGTGCTGCAGAAATCTCATGATCTAAAAATGGGAGTAACGTAGCGCGTTTATCGATAATCGTAACCTTGATACCAAGTGCTGCAAACATCGTCGCATATTCGACACCAATCACACCTGCACCAACAATAATAATTGATCGTACAAGTTGTTTTAGCCCAGGTATATCGTCACTTGTAAATATCTGTTGTCCATCAAATGGTAAATTGCTATCACGCGCTGCGTCTGTTCCACAGGCAATAACAATTTTATCTCCAGTAATCTGACGTTTTCCATCACCATTATCTGATGTTAATTCAATTCTATGAGGGTCAATAAAAGATGCTTTAGCTTCAATAAGCTCAACACGATTTCTTGACATCTGATTTTTTACTAAATCAATCCCTAAATTAATCACCTGCTGAACTCGAAAGAGTAAATCATCAATGCTAATGTCTTGTTTTACTCGATAAGATGATCCATATATACCCCGCTCACGAAATCCAGAAAGATGTAGCGCTGCTTCTCTAAAAGTTTTAGATGGAATTGTTCCTGTATTAGTGCACACTCCACCAACAGATTTATTTTTTTCAATAATTGAAACACGTTTACCAATTTTAGCTGCTTGAATTGCAGCGCGCTGACCCGAAGGGCCAGAACCAATGACGATAAGATCGTAATCAAATGCAGTCAATTTATTCGATCAGTTTTCGAAGTATTGCTCATAATAATGAGTTTAATTAATTAATTAATTATTTTTATTTGTTAGATGCTTTTTAAAATCTTTTGTTTCAGGAATATTATTTTTTACTGTAATTAACTTATCCCCATCCCACTTCTATCCACACCAACAAAGACCTTCTGCATTAATAATACAAGCACCAGAACCGCAACAGCGTTTATCTTCCATCTTTAGATTCCTATTTTACTTTTTAAAAAAAATTATTTTTTGACAGAGCATTCTAATACACCTACAACCTCTTCCCCGAGGTATACCATCATCGCACCATTTTCCCTATTTATTGTATAAGCGTATTTATCATTCCAAAATCGAATATTTTTCTCGTCAATAGTCACTTTAGTTTGGGCTATTTTATTGGCTATAACAATTTGCTTTGCTTCATCAAATTGAATTGACAAAGTACCCCCATCAATTGCATTACAAAAACTTGTATTCATTTCTGCATACAAATAAGTTGTAAGAAGAAGTGAAAAAAGTAATGTGAGCAGTTTTATCATCAATAATAAGTCTTAGTTAAACTTTAAAATAAAAGATTAATTTTGACATAACCCTAGAAATATCAAAAAAGTGTTCTAAGTTATACCTTTGATAATGCCTGCTCAAGATCTTCTTTAATATCGTCAATATGCTCGATACCTACACATAAGCGAACAGTATCTTCAGTGATCCCAGACTTAGATAGCTCTTCAGGAGAAAGTTGACGATGTGTGGTTGAAGCTGGATGTGTTGCTAGCGAGCGCACGTCGCCAATATTGACTAAACGAGTAAATAAGTTTAGTGCATCCAAAAAGCGTTCCCCAGCAACTCGTCCACCTTTTACGCCAAAAGTCATGAGACCAGAAGCTTTGCCATTCATTAATTTTTTGACTAGCTTATGATCTGGATGGTCAGGTAATCCCGCATAGTTCACCCACTGCACTTTGCTGTGCTGCTTCATGTAATTTGCAACTGCTAAAGTATTTTCACAGATACGATCCATTCGAAGTGGCAAAGTTTCAATACCCTGAAGAATTAAAAATGAATTAAATGGAGAGATCGCAGCACCCATATTTCTTAAGGGGACTACACGGGCTCTACCAATATAAGCTGCAGGGCCTAAAGCTTCCGTATAAATTACCCCGTGATAACTCACATCAGGCTCATTTAAGCGTTTGAATTTATCTTTATGTTCTGCCCAAGGAAACTTACCAGAATCTATGATGGCACCGCCCAAACTAGTTCCATGGCCACCTAAATATTTTGTTAATGACTGAACTACAATATCTGCGCCATGTTCTATGGGACGGCATAAATAAGGGGAAGGTACCGTGTTATCAACAATTAAAGGAATGCCATGACGATGAGCTACTTCAGCCATAGCAGTAATATCGGTAACGTTACCTTGAGGATTTCCAAGTGACTCCACGTAAATAGCTTTTGTACGTTTATCAATTAATGGTTCAAAACTCTTGGGATTACGGTAGTCAGCAAAGCGAGTTTCAATGCCATACTGAGGTAATGTATGCGCAAAAAGATTATATGTGCCGCCATACAGTGCGCTTGAAGACACGATATTGTCGCCCATTTCAGTAATGGTTTGAATAGCATAGGTCACTGCCGCCTGCCCTGAAGACAATGCCAAAGAAGCTAAGCCACCTTCAAGGGCTGTAACTCTCTCCTCAAGGACTGACTGGGTAGGATTCATAATACGTGTATAGATATTTCCCGGTACTTTTAAATCAAATAAGTCTGCGCCATGCTGTGCACTATCGAAAGCATAAGCAACGGTTTGATATATGGGAGGCACAACAGCCTTGGTAGAAGGGTCAGGTTTATATCCAGCATGTACTGCCATAGTTTCAAATTTCATTTTATTTTCCTTTGTTATAACTCCGTTAAACTCATTGTTTCCTTCTATAACTATTAAAGAGCATTATGCATTCAACCCATCCGATTCTAAAATAGAAATTTTGCACGAAGCAATTAACTTAAACCACAAGCTTGTTCGACAACCTTTTATGTCCTCAGATTTAATAGTTAACCTTAATTTTGATTTCATGGCATTCTGGCATGATATAAAGCTAGGTAAGATAACTACACTAAAACGAAAAAAAATAGAAATTCTTATTAAAAGATCATTAAAACATTTCGATAATATTCAGGATTGGTGTCGTGAAGTCGTATGGTGGGGCAATAAGCGCGGTGCATACCTATATCCAAATGAAAAAAACACAATTGAAATACAATTGGCTGGTCACTATTAACTGTCTATAAATAAAACTAAATTTTCTATTTAGATGAAAATAGCAATAGTTTCTTCAGCTGCAAAGCCTTCGCCCTTTAAAAGCTCAATAAGCATGCTTTAATTCTATGCATGGAGATGGAATATCTTGTTCATAATTTTCCATTCACCATCTACTTTTAGTAGCGTGAAAAAGTCAGTGAATTTGTGACCTGTCCAATTATCTGATTCTAATCTTGCTGCTGCGATCGAACCTTCAATATCAATATTCGCAATATTTGTCACGATATCAGTTGCAGGGCCATTTTCATCATTCCAATCAAAAAGCTTTTGAATGGGGCCTGCAAATAAATCGCTTCCAATGTAACCAAAAATGGTGGCATCTTTATGAAACGCAGGCTTCATATCATCACCTTTACCGGATTTAGCTCCATCTATATAGTGCTGGATTGTAGATTCAATTAGTTGTAAATCATCATTACTCATTTAATTCTCCTTTTTTATAACTCCGTTAAACTAATTAGTAACTTTAACTTTTAATCGTTCATCTCTGAAACCATTGTTAATTGGTCGGAGCGGAGAGATTCGAACTCTCGACCCCTTGCACCCCATGCAAGTACGCTACCAGGCTGCGCTACGCCCCGCAATTAAAACAATAATGAATTATTTTTTAAGTAGCTCAATAATATTGAGCAATTCTTTTTTGATTGATTTGATATTGATATCTTTAAGTAAATTATTTTGATTTAAAGTTTCTAGAGGTAACTGTCCCTGACCCTTCTTATTTGGCTCTGCTTGTTTTGCTTCCCTTACAAAGCTTTTATCTTTCAATCGCTGTTTAGCACCTTGAATTGTAAAGCCTTCATCATGCAAGAGTTCACGGATTTTACGAATAAGAAGCACTTCGGGGACTTGATAATAACGTCGATTGCCACGTCGTTTTATATCTTTAAGCTGATCAAACTCTTGCTCCCAGTATCGAAGCACATGTGTTTTAACGAAACAAAGCTCACTTACCTCTCCGATTGCAAAATATCTCTTTGAAGGTATTTCAGGTAAAACGGGGGATTTAAGCTTTCTTTCCAGAGTAGTGCTCTTCTACATTACTTTTTAATTTTTGACTTGCATGAAAGGTTACAACGCGTCTCGCTTTAATTGGAATCGCTTCACCTGTTTTTGGATTACGCCCAGGTCTTTCAGATTTTTTCCTAAGTTCAAAATTACCGAACCCTGATAATTTAATACTATCGCCATTTTCAAGTGCATTACGAATTTCCTCAAAAAAAGCTTCCACCATATCTTTAGCTTCGCGTTTATTTAAACCTACACGATCAAATAAAATTTCAGATAAATCTGCTTTGGTTAATGTCATAACAGCTTTCTTTTAAATCGGCATTAAATAAGAGTTA
Source organism: Candidatus Methylopumilus sp. (assembly GCA_009693175.1). Taxonomy (GTDB): domain Bacteria; phylum Pseudomonadota; class Gammaproteobacteria; order Burkholderiales; family Methylophilaceae; genus Methylopumilus. The sequence continues at coordinate 3,511 of SHXT01000019.1, read as the reverse complement.
GTTGCGGAGCAAAGCATCAAATTGTTTTTCGAGCAATTTGACGATTTTTAATACGGAAGAATCAACTTCACTATCAACTAATGTCTTTGAAGTATCCTGCATAAGTATCAGAAATGCAATACTTTTTTTACTTTCACCAATACCTTTTCCATGGTAAACATCAAATAAAACCATCTCTTTTAAAAATGGTATTTTGGCGGCATAAACGCTACTTAAAATACGATCCACCTCAACTGACTCATCCACAATGACTGCAATATCTCGTCTAACGGGTAAAAATTTTGAGATTTCTTCGTAAGTAAAGCTTGTTTTTTTAAGAAGCGCTTCCACCTTTAACTCAAAAAGAAAAGGTGCTTTAGGTAGTGAAAAATGCTGTTGCCATTTAGGGTGCAATTTTCCAATCCAGCCTATTGATTGATGCTCCAAAAAGATTTCTGCAGCTTGTCCTGGATGAAGTGCTGATGGAATATTTTCGCTACGCTTAAATGTTAAAGTTTTCGATGTTAATTGTTCGACATGTGCCTTCATGTCATAAAAATCAACATCGCGTATTTTGTCAGCCCATTGTTCTGGAAGAAAACTACCGTAACTCAAACCTGCAATCACTTCTATTTCGGAAAAATCTTTTTGTGAGCCATGAAATGTTTGTGCGATCTCAAAGATATTTAAACGTGATACTTGGCGATTAAGGTTGTAATTCAATACTTCTAAATGACTACCCCATAAAGAGGAGCGCATCGTCGACATTTGGCTTGCAATCGGATTTTGTAATTGGATAGGATGATGATTATCATGCAGTGCTTTTTCAATATCATCTTCAATAAAACTATAAGTTACCACTTCAAAAAAACCGCGCGAAACAAGTGCTTCTTTGAGTTTATGCTGAGCCATACCCAGCGATGGAAGGATGGTATGATTACTCATCGGGTGATGAGATGGAATTTTGTCGTATCCATATAAGCGCACAACCTCTTCAATCAAATCTTCCTCGATAGCAATATCAAATCGATAAGAAGGGGGTGTCACTTTAAATCCCTCAATGGTTTTATTTACTTCAAAACCTAACTGACTCAATATATCTTCAACATCTTTTGCTGACACTTCAATACCTAAAATAGCATTAAGTTTTTTTAGCCTCAAATGTATTTCATTTCTCACAGGCAGTTTATTTAAGATTTCTGTAATCTCACCAGCTTCGCCACCACAGCATTCAATAATAAGTGAGGTTGCTCGTTCTAACGCTTCACGCGTATTTGAAAAATCAACACCTCTTTCAAAACGATAAGATGAGTCTGTTGAGATATTATAGAGTCTAGCTTTACCTGCAATCACTATAGGATCAAAGAAAGCGCTCTCTAAAAAAATAGTTTTACTATGTTCGGATACAGAAGATGACATACCTCCCATCACACCTGCGAGAGCTAAAGCACCCTTCTCATCTGCAATCACTAAATCTTTTTTAGATAGCTCAATCTTTGTGTCATTTAATAAATGAATAATTTCTTTAGGTTTTGCATAACGAACGATGACGTTAACTTGTAATTTATCATTATCGAATGCATGAAGAGGCTGGCCAATTTCTAATAAAACATAATTTGTAATATCGACGATCGGGCTAATTGTTTTAATATTCGATCGCTCAAGACGCTTAACCATCCACTCAGGAAGTTTTTTTGTGTTGTCGACATTTTTAATAATGCGGCCACAGTAACGAGGACATGCACTTACTTCTTCTACTGATACACTTTTCTTTTCTGTATGTTTAATTGGATTCACTTCATAGTGAATAGGCGTGAGCTTTGCTTTGCTGATTGCAGAAACTTCTCGTGCTACACCCCATAAACTTAAACAGTCACTTCGATTAGGTGTTAATTTTAATGTGGTGATCTGATCATTAAGGTCTAATGCAGTTCGAAGATCTGTACCATTTTTTAAATTATTGTTAAGTTCTAAAATGCCATTATCTTCTTCAGCTAAACCTAACTCTTTCAACGAACAAAGCATACCAAAAGATTCAACACCACGAACCTTAGCTTCTTTAATATCTATTGATGGTAATTGAGCTCCCACTAATGCACATGCAACTTTAATGCCTTGCCTTGCATTTGATGCGCCACATACAATTTGTAGTGTTTTAAATCCAACATTAACTTCACAAACTTGAAGTCGATCTGCATCTGGATGTTTTTTAATCGCAACAACTTCACCTACCACGACATCTTTAAATGATGCACCTAATGGATGAGAATCATCAACATCAAGGCCGGCCATAATCATGACGTGATTAAGCGCATCACTATCAAATGATGTATTAACGTAAGACCTTAACCAGTTTTCAGAAAATTGCATGTGTGTATGTCTTTAAATAAATTGCTGAAGAAAACGTAAATCATTATTAAAAAAGTGACGTAAATCTTGAACGCCGGAACGCAACATAGTTAATCGCTCAACGCCTAATCCAAATGCAAAGCCTTGGTATTGATTTGCATCAATACTCACATGTTTAAACACTGCAGGATGCACCATACCGCAACCACCTATCTCTAACCATCCATCTTTCCAACTCATATCTATTTCAGCAGAAGGTTCTGTGAATGGAAAGTAAGAAGGCCTAAAGCGCACTTTTAAATCTGCATTTTCAAAAAAGTTCTGTAAGAAATCTTCAATCACACCTTTAAGATCCGCAAAGCTTACGTGTTGATCTACCCATAATCCTTCAACCTGATGAAACATCGGTGAATGAGTTGCATCTGAATCGACGCGATAAACACGTCCTGGTGAAATAATTTTTAAAGGTGGTTTATTTTTTTCTAAATGTCGAATTTGTACAGGTGACGTGTGTGTTCTTAATACATAAGATTCATTAATATAAAACGTATCATGCATTGCACGCGCTGGATGCGATTCTGGAATATTAAGCGCTGTGAAATTATAAAAATCAGATTCGATTTGAGGGCCATGTGCTACAGAAAAACCAATCGAATGAAAAAGTGATTCAATACGATAAAGTGTTTGAGTCACAGGATGGAGACTGCCACGATCTTCTTTGCGCGAAGGTAAAGTGACGTCTAATGATTCTTCCGCAAGTTGCTTAGCTTGTATCTGATTTTGAATTGCATCGCGTCTTTCTTCTAATGCTGCTTCAACGCCTTGCTTCACAATATTAATCTTAGCGCCTGCCTTCGGTCTCTCTTCATTAGAAAGTTCACCTAAAGACTTTAATGCTTGTGTCAAAACACCGCTTTTCCCAAGATACTTCGCTTTAGCTTGATCAAGATCCGTCACAGATTGACATTGGTCAAACTCTTTTCTAGCCTCTTCTATAGTGTGATCGAGATTATTCATTGACTACCATTTTAATAAAAAAAAGGAGGCTAGAAGCCTCCTTTTAAAAATTAATATTTTTTATACTGCTCCTGAACCAGATTTAGCAATTTCAACAAACTTAGCAAAAGCTGCTTTGTCGAATACTGCCATATCTGCTAATACCTTACGATCGACTTCAACTGAA
>SHXT01000018.1 GCA_009693175.1 Candidatus Methylopumilus sp. | reverse complement strand
TTTCTTAATTGAAGTTCAGTATGGTTAGGATTAAGAGATAATGCAAATGCAATATTTTTCTTAGTATATTCGTGCGCACAATAAATTTTAGTATCTTTAGGTAGTATGCTAATTTTTTTTAATGAGTTATACATTTGCTCATGGGTTCCATCAAATATTTTGCCACACCCACACGCAAATAGGGTATCACCGCAAAAAAGGTTTTTCTTGTCGTAGTAGGCAATATGGCCTTGAGTATGCCCAGGAATTCCAATTATTTTATAGGTTATTTTAAGCTCAGGAATATGAATTTCATCTTTATCTTTTAGGCCTATATTGACAAAATCATATTTATCTTCATTTGGAGCAAAAATTTTAACGTTAGGATATTTTTTCTTTAATTCAGAAACGCCGCCTATATGATCAGCATGGTGGTGTGTAACTAAAATAGCGACAAGATGAAGGGATCTTTTTTCTAAAGTCTGAATTACAGGATTTGCATCACCTGGGTCAATTACAATACTTTTTTGATGATTATGAATCAACCAAATATAATTATCTTGAAAGGCTTGAATAGGATCTATATAAATTAATTGATTTTCTTTGTAGCCTGTCATTTGTATTCATAGTAAAGTATTTAGATCATTATAAGATATTTTTTATGCCTAAAATCTCAGTTCAAGAATGGTTTAATAGTCCTTTAGGCCAATATTTATTTTCTCTGGAATATGAATATATTAGCCCTGTCGTGATAGATACTTTTGGTTTCTATGCTATTCAAATGGGCAATTTTGATATTGATTTCTTGAATCAATCTCGCATTCCTCACAAATACTCATTAAATTCAAATTGCTCTGACCTGATGTCTTCTAATGACGCGCTTCCTTTTGATGAATCTTCAGTAGATTTATTAATTGCACCTCATATTTTAGAGCACATGAGTGAGCCTTATGAATTACTTAAAGAAATCCATCGAATACTAATGCCAGAAGGACGACTTATTATCACTGGATTTAATCCTATGAGCTTTTGGGGGCTAAAAAAGCTTTTAAGTTTCGATATTAATTATCCTTGGAATACTAAATTTATATCGCTTCATAAAATTAAGGAATGGCTACCTATTATTGGTTTTGAGATGATCGAAGGTAAAATGGGATGCTATATGCCACCCATCCAACAAGCATCATGGATTCATAAAATAAAAACAATAGAGAAGTTAGGGGATCGATGGTGGCCAATGCTGGGGGGTTTTTATTTTATTGTAATTCAGAAAAAAGTACATGGTATGACGCCTATTAGACCTTCTTGGAATAAAAAATTATTAAAGACTCCAGTTTATACACCACAAAAGTCTAAAACCTCTAAAGTTAAATTATGAAGCCTATAATTACAATATATACCGATGGTGCTTGCAGAGGGAATCCTGGTAATGGTGGATGGGGTGCACTTCTTATATCCGGATCTAACGAAAAATCTATTTTTGGCGGAGAGAAAGATACAACGAATAATCGTATGGAATTATTAGCTGTGATTAAGGCGCTTGAAATTATTAAGCAAGAATCAGAAATTAAAATATATACAGATTCCACTTACGTCCAAAAAGGTATTACGGAATGGATTCACACTTGGAAACTTAATCATTGGAAAAATAGTAGTAAAAAATTGATTAAAAATATTGATTTATGGCAAAAACTTGATGAACTTGTCCTTAATCATTCTATCGAATGGCTCTGGGTCAAGGGACATGCGGGACATGATGGAAATGAAAGAGCTGATCAACTTGCAAATCAAGGCGTTGATAGTTTAAATTAAAAGGGCATATGTGAGATATATTTTTCTAGATACAGAAACAACAGGCCTATATGCGAATCAAGGCCATCGCATTATAGAGATTGCTGCTGTCGAGATTGTGAATCGCCGCCCAACAAATCATTCCTTTCATTTTTATCTCAATCCAGGTAGAGAGATAGATCCTGCAGCGCAAGAAGTACATGGTATTACCTTAGAGTTTCTTCAGGATAAACCAAAGTTTGTAGAAATAGCTTCTGATTTTATTAAGTTTATAAAAAATTCAACGCTTATTATTCATAATGCTCCATTCGATATAGGATTTATAAATATGGAATTGGGTTTGATTGAAGAATCACCAATTGAAGGTGTTGTGGCTAATATTATTGATACATTAAAGATGGCCAAAGACATGAGGCCTGGGCAACGAAATAGTCTAGATGCTTTATGTCGTTTTTATAATATTGATAATTCTCAACGAAGTCTTCATGGCGCTCTAATTGATGCACAGCTCTTAGCCGAGGTTTATTTAGCAATGACACGTGGTCAAGAAAATTTAATCATTGATTTTCAAAATGTTAAATCTGATATTGACGGAGAAAAAACTTCCTTACATCAAAGCAACCTTTTTGTTCTAAAAGCTAATGATGAAGAACTTAAAAATCATGAGGTTTACTTAACAAAAATGAAAGGCGAGAAAAAGCTTAATTGGTAATTAAATAGCATCTGCCCAGCTATTGGGTGTTTCATACATCCTGATTTGTTTGATTTTAAGTTGACTTCCAAAGCGATTTTTAAATTCTAAACTTAAAATTTTGTGTGCTTCAAAAGCCATATTTTCAGCGGTAGGCGCGAGTGGGAATAAAACTGTTTTGTGATTAGGAAGCGTGTTTAAAAAATTTACGACTTCTTTGTCATCCTGATAGACGATGAATGCATGATCCCATGGCTCGACCACAGCATCTTTAATAATTTTTTTTACATCTGAAAAATCAATTACCATTCCAAACTCTGAGATCTTTGTATCTTGATGAATAGGACCTGTTACGGTTACTTCTATTGCATAACGATGTCCATGTAAATTTTTACAGTTACTTTTGTGATTAGGTATTCGATGGCCAGCATCAAATTCTAAGCGAGTTGTAATATCCATATATATTTAAAGAAAAGCAATATTAATTCAAAAGCATTTTACCATCACCCATATTGCTATAGTTAAAAAGCACTTGTAGTAATTATTTATAACTTTGCAATGCGTCGTATTGCTGGTGGATGAGAGTCGTAAAATGAAGAATACAAAGGATCTGGTGTTAAGGTTGATGCATTGTCTCGATAAAGCTTAACTAAAGAATTTTTAAGATGTTTTGCATTTGAATGTGTTTTCGCATAGCGATCTGCTTCAAACTCATTTTGTCTTGAGTAAAAAGCCATAATAGGTCTTATAAAGAAAATGAAAGTAGGGCCTACTAACATAAAAAGAAGTAATGCTGAGCCGTCTGATGGAGTTGTAATGCCTAACCCATAATAAAACCATGATTGATTTTTTAAATACCCTAGAATAGCAAGACCAATAAAGCTAATAAAGAACATCATAACAATTCTTTTTTTAACATGATTATGATGAAAATGACCAAGCTCATGGGCCAAGACAGCTTCAATTTCATTATGATCAAGACGTTCTAAAAGAGTATCGAAAAATACAATACGTTTATTTTTACCAAAACCTGTGAAATAAGCATTTCCATGATTGCTTCTTAAAGAGCCATCCATTACAAAGAGACCTTGAGATTTAAAACCACATTTTTTTAAAAGAGCTAAAATTTTTATTTTTAACGTCTTATCTTTTAAAGGTAAAAATTTATTAAAAAATGGGGCAATCCAAGTTGGATAGATAGCAAGAATTAATATATTAAATATACTCCACACAAACCATAGGTATAGCCACCAATATATACCAGCATATTTAAGCATCCATAATGCAACAAATAAAATGGGAAGGCCAAGAAGGGCGCCTAAAATTATTTGTTTATAAAGGTCTAAAAAAAATAATTTTTTCGTCATACGATTAAAACCAAACTTCTCATCAATGTTAAATGTTTTGTAATAATTGAAGGGCAAATCTATAAGTCCTGTCACTAGCATAACGCTTAAGATCATAACAATATCTTTTAATAGAGATGATGTAATTTGATCAAAAAGATGAGTGATGGTAGCAATACCCCCACCTAAAGTAAGCAGTAAAAGTAAGCATGTTTGAACAAGGGTATCTTTTAAACCTAATTTGCTTTTTGCAATTGAGTAATTTGCAGCTTTTTGATGATCTTTAATGCCAATATCTTTCTTAAACGCTTCTGGAACTTCATTTTTATGACCAGCAATATAATTAATATGCCTTTGCGTGAGCCATATATGAATACATGTGCTTAAAGCTAGTATTGCGATAAAAACGTTACGTAGTATTTCGTCCATAATCCCTCTGAATTCAGTTAATATTCTAATATTCTGTATGAAAACGATCTTGCATTGTAGATTGTTTTAATTAACTAGTACTATTTTAATGGAAATCATGATGAGCTCTTCAGACGATAATTTAATTTGGCTTGATATGGAAATGAGTGGGCTTGATACTGAGAATGATAAAGTATTGGAAGTCGCAACAGTTGTTACGGATCCTAATTTAAATGTCATTGCCGAAGGCCCAGTAATTGTAATCCATCAATCGGATGACGTATTAAATAAAATGGATGCCTGGAATCAAGCTACACATATGAAGTCAGGTCTTATAGAGAGGGTTAAACAGTCTACATTTAATGAAACACATGCTTCTGAGGCGACTATTGAATTTTTAAAGAAGCATATTGCGCCAAATAAGTCCCCCATGTGTGGTAATTCAATCTGTCAAGATAGGCGTTTTATGGCAAAACATATGCCAGATTTAGAGCATTATTTTCATTATCGAAATTTAGATGTGAGTGTTTTTAAAGAATTATCCCGCCGATGGAGGCTTTCACTTTATCAAGGCTTTAAAAAGTCGAGTAAGCATGAAGCATTGTCAGATATTTATGAGTCTATTGAAGAGTTAAAATATTATCGTGAGCACTTCTTAAAATTATCTTGAAAAATTTCTTATACATAGGATTTGCTGCAGTATTAGGTGCATGGAGCCGATGGAGCATAGATATTTTATTAAATGCACTTTATCCTTTATTTCCTCTCGGTACATTGACAGTTAATCTTGTGGGAGGATATTTGATGGGTTTGTCAATGGGAGTGTTTGAGTCATTGAGTGGTCTTAGCCCAAATTTAAAGCTTATTATTAATGTAGGTTTTCTAGGTGGGCTTACGACATTTTCGGCATTTACTGCTGAGATATTTCAATTATTGCAAAAGAATGAGCTTGTTGCCTCGCTCACTCTTATTGCACTTCATGTTGTTGGGTCTATTTTAATGGCTTATCTTGGATGGCTATCGATAGGCATCATTAAACAAACTATTTAACTGCTTTTTTCTTTAAAGGTTTTGTTTCAATCATAACGATAGGTTCACTTTTACTCTTCTCTTTCTTTTGCCAAGCAGCTATTTTTTTAACCGCAGGTTTTTTTGGCTTTTCTTCAGTTTCTTTTTTAGCTTTTGGTTTAGATTTTGTTTCAACTAATTCAAGACCAATTGCTTTAAGGTCGACTGGTTTTTCTTCAATTTTCTTTCTGGGTTTTGTAGGTTTTTTAGTTGTTTCAGTCGTTTTAACTTCTGCTTTAACTGCTTGAGGTTGAGTTTTTTCTGCAACAGATTTATTGACAACAGGAGCCCCTTCGGATTGCATTATTTTTTTCTCGTAGTCATTTGGCCCTTGATCAGATCTTGATTTACGATTTTTATTAAAACCACCTCTTTTATTGTTGCGGCTATGTTTGTTATCTTGGTTGGGACGTATTTCAGAAGAAATTACTTTATCTGTGTCTAGAGAGGATTTAACTTCGACAGATTGATTTTCGATCTGAGATTGATTTTTATTATGTTGTTGTTTAAATTTTTGATTTCGATTATTTCGTCCTCGATTATTGTGGTGAGGTCTTGGACGATTATTTTCTCGTATTTTAGATTCCTGTACTTTTTCTTCATTATTAATTTCAGTAGTCTCATCATCACCTGTAATAAGATTTTTAAAGAAACCAAATAATGTTTTATTCGATTTGTTAGAGCCTGAAGGAGCAGGGGTGTCCGGTATAATACCTTTTACCAAAGGCTCTTGTTTAGGTTCATTAGATTCTTGTCTATAATTTAAAACTTGATTACCTTCATTTAAAGCTTCCATCATTTGATAGCTAGGCTTGCTTGATTGACTTGTAGCATCTTCTTGTTTTGCACTTGAAATTGAATAATTAGGTGACTCAAGATGTTTGTTAGGAATCAAAATGATTTCAACTTTTAATCGCTGTTCAAGATTAAAAATATCTGCTCTTTTTTCATTAAGTAAAAATGTTGCAACTTCTATCGGCAATTGTGCTGAAATTGTTGAACTATGTTCTTTCATTGCTTCTTCTTGAATCATACGAAGAATATGAAGTGCTGTTGATTGAATATCTCTGATTGATCCTGTGCCGTTACATTTAGTACAGATACTATTACTTGATTCACCTATACTTGGGCGTAATCGTTGGCGAGAAAGTTCGAGCAATCCAAAACGTGAAATTTTTCCAGTTTGCACACGCGCACGATCATGATGTAAAGCTTCTCTAAATCGACCTTCTACTTCACGTTGATTTTTTTGGCTTTCCATATCAATAAAATCAATCACTACGAGACCACCTAAGTCACGAAGTCTTAATTGTTTGGCAACTTCTTCCGCAGCTTCAATATTCGTATTAAATGCTGTGTGTTCAATATCACTGCCTTTTGTAGCTTTTGATGAATTTACGTCGATAGATACAAGCGCTTCTGTATGATCAATAACAATTGCACCACCTGAAGGCAATCTCACTTCTCGAGAAAATGCTGATTCAATCTGATGCTCAATTTGAAAACGAGAAAATAAAGATACTTCATCTTCATAAAGTTTTACGCGATCAACATAATTAGGCATAACGTGGTTCATAAACTGTGTGGCTTGATCATAGATATCTTGAGTATCGATTAGAATTTCACCGATATCTGGATGAAAATAATCTCGTATTGCTCGAATAACAAGATTACCTTCTTGGTAGATTAAAAATGCACCTGATTGACCTTGTGAAGCACTTTCAATAGCGGTCCATAATTGCTTAAGATAATTTAAGTCCCATTGTAGCTCTTCGGACGTAGATCCTACACCAGCAGTACGACCAATCACACTCATGCCTTCTGGAATATCTAAGTGTGCAATATTGTTACGAAATTCGTTTCGCTCTTCACCTTCAACTCGTCTTGAGACACCGCCGCCATCTGGGTTATTTGGCATCAGCACAATATAACGACCAGCAAGAGAGAGGTAGCTTGAGAGTGCCGCACCCTTATTACTTCGTTCTTCTTTTGTTACTTGAACAATAATTTCCTGTCCCTCTTTAATAACATCTTGAATGCGAGGACGATTTTGAGTAGTTTCTTTGAAATACTGGGATGAAATTTCTTTGAAGGGGAGAAAGCCATGGCGCTCAGTACCATAGTTTACAAAAGCAGCTTCAAGAGAAGGCTCTACACGGGTAACAATACCTTTATAAATATTACTTTTCTTTAAAGCGCGGCTTCCGCGTTCAATATCAAGATCAATTAATTTTTGACCATCTACAATTGCAACTCTCAATTCTTCGGATTGGGTTGCATTAAAAAGCATACGTTTCATTATCTAAAACTCCTACAAGTAGGTTTTAAGATAAAGAATGTATTTCAGTTACATAATTGCACATCAAGCCTAGACGAAGGCTTGCGTTCTTAAGTTAAAACTTTAAAAAAGTTTTGAAATTGTTTATTTAGCTAAAGGTCTTATTTGTAAAATCTGTTTAGCGAAATCTTTATAAATCTTTGTTGTGTGCATGTGCAATAAAACTAAAATATTCTTTAAATTTTTAAACCTTGTTTCAAGGCCGCTACTGAAAATAAGGCGAGCGGAATAAGCCATAGTAATTTGTTGTCACGGTATAATTCAGATCAAATTATCTCTTTAATTCAATTGATTAAGAGAAACTCAATTCTTCTAGTATAGGGTATAAACCGAATTACACAAAATATGACTCAAAATAAAAACACTAAAAATCTTTTTTCGAATGAAAAAGCTACATTTGTCATCGTTGATGAGGGTAGTGAAACTCAAAAAATTGATAATTTTCTTTTAAAAATTTTAAAGAATGTACCTAAAAGTCACGTTTATAAAATTTTAAGAAGTGGTGAAGTAAGAGTTAACAAGAAGCGCGTAGATACGACATATCGGCTTAAAATTGATGATCAAGTAAGAATCCCACCAATTGCGATTGAAGGCCTAAAAATACCTTATGTGATTGAGCCTAAACAGCAACAAACTGCCTGGTTAGAAACCAATATTATTTATGAGGATGATGCTTTATTGGCTATTAATAAACCCAGTGGGTACGCAGTCCACGGCGGTAGTGGACTTAATTTTGGCGTGATAGAGCTTATTAGGCATATCAGACCTAAGGCTAAGTTTATAGAGCTTGTGCATCGTATTGATCGTGAAACTTCGGGTATTTTATTAATTGCAAAGAAGCGCTCAGCGCTCGTTAAGATGCATGACATGATGCGTCATAATCGTATTGAAAAAAAATACATCATGATGGTAGAAGGTGAATGGGTTGAAACCAAGAAAACCGTCGAATTGATGCTCAAAAAGATTTTAACACAAGGGGGCGAGAGGCGTGTGAATGTAGTTAAAGATGATGATGAAACAGAAAATCAAATGAGTAAAACTATTTTTTATTTAAAAAAATCCTTAGGACCTTATTCTTTATTAGAAGCTAAGCTTATTACAGGACGCACGCATCAATTAAGGGTTCAATTAGCGCATATAGGCTTTCCTATTTTAGGAGACGATAAGTATGGTGATTTTTCACTAAATAAAAATCTGCAAAAGAAAGGATTAAAACGTATGTTTCTTCATGCATTTTCAATCAAAATGAAACATCCTTTAACTGAAACGCTTTTAGAGTTAAAAGCGCCTTTGCCACGTGAACTTGATGCATTCTTAAGTCAAAATCATCGATGACCACACCTCGTTTTGATCTCGTGATATTAGACTGGGATGGAACTGTGGCTGATTCCACAGGAATTATCGTAGATGCTGTGATATCAGCCGCTGAAGGTGTAGGTGTTGCAGCCCCTCCTAAAGAATTGATTTTAAGAACCTTAGGATTGGGTTTAAATCAATTATTAATTAAATTATTTTCTCATTTACCTCATGGTTTATTAGAAAAAATAGCCGAAGGTTATCGCTCTCATTGTCATGCAAATGAAGGTAACTCATACCTTTTTGATGGCGTTAAAGAAGGTATTGAGCGACTTTATCAACACAAATGTAAGCTTGCAGTAGCTACTGGAAAAAGTAGAAAAGAATTAAAGTTTGCTTTACAAGATACTGAATTAGAAAGGTATTTTTGTTCAACAAAAACAGTAGACGAGTGCTTCTCGAAACCTCATCCGCACATGATTGAAGCCATTTTAGAAGAAACCAAGATTCCTGCTAAACGATCTGTCATAGTAGGCGACACTCATTACGATCTTGAAATGGGTAGAAATGCCAACATTCAAACCATTGCTGTGACTTATGGCGCTCAAACTAAAGATGTTTTATTGAGCTTTTCTCCTTTAGGCTGTTTTGATTCATTCATAGAAGTCGTTGATTTTTTATTACCATAATTTAAACCACAATGATTGAAGTCAAAAAAAAAGAATTGATAGGTGAAGGCTCAACGATTAAATTTGAATACCAAAAAGAAGGGGTAACACAATCAGGCTTTGTAGTTTTTTTTGAAGGCCAGTATCATGCATACTTAAATCAATGTCGACATATGCTCATTGAGCTTGATTATAAACCAAATGAGTTTATGGACGATCAAAGACAGTGGATTGTATGTTCTACGCATGGAGCTATTTATCATCCTAAATCGGGTGAATGTATTTCTGGGCCATGTCGTGGTGAGTCATTACAAAAATTAAATGTGACGGAATCAAACGATGTATTATGGATTGAGATTAATTAAAAATTTAGGGGAAATTTAAGTATGGCAATTAGAAAAAAAATAACAAAGAAAATAAGTCAAGACTGGGAGAGAGATGCTTTAGAAAAAATTGCGCTTTCGGCTTTAGGGGAACAAATAATTGCAAGACGTTGGGGAATTTTTTTCAAGGCATTAACTTTTTTTTATCTCTTCATACTTTTATTTTTAGGCTTTAATGCTATTCACAACAAGAGTAGCTCAGGTAGTCACACTGCACTCATTGAAATCAATGGAATTATTGGTGAAAAAGATGAAGTGAATGCTAAAGATTTTTTTGAGAGTATTCAAAGAGCATATGAAAGTAGTGGCACCAAGGGAATTATTTTAAAAATTAACAGTCCGGGTGGTAGTCCAGTTCAAGCTGGAATGATTAATGATGAAATTAAGCGTCAAAAGCAAATGCATCCACACATCCCTGTTTATGCAGTAGTTGAAGATATTTGCGCTTCAGGCGGTTACTATATTGCTGTTGCAGCAGATCAGATTTTTGTAGATAAGGCGAGTATTGTAGGCTCTATAGGTGTTCTTATGGATGGTTTTGGTTTTACAGGTACAATGAAAAAACTAGGTTTAGAGCGACGCTTAATGACAGCAGGCTCAAATAAAGCAATGCTCGATCCCTTTTCTCCTGTTAATGCTAAACAACAGGCTTTTGTTCAAGAGATGTTAAATGAAGTGCATCAACAATTCATTTCGGTAGTAAAAGAAGGTCGGGGTAGTCGCCTCAAAGCATCGCCCGAGATGTTTAGTGGACTTTTTTGGAATGGCGAGGCTGCCGTAAAATTAGGACTTGCTGATGGGTTCGGTAACTATGACTTTGTAGCACGTGAAATTATTAAAGCTGAAGAGGTGATTGATTTTACAACTTATGAAAGTTTTGCTGATCGTTTTGCTCGTAAATTTGGCGCAAGCCTTGGATCTTCAATGAATGAATCCTTACGCGGATCAATACTAAATCAAAAAATAAATATTAAATAAATCAATTAGTTATTGATATTTTTTAATATAGTTAATTAAGCTATTAGTTGAGCCATCGAAGTCAGTTGTCGGTGTTTTTTCAGAAAGTTTAGGTAATACTTGTTTAGCAATTTGTTTCCCATATTCCACACCCCATTGATCAAATGAATTAATGTTCCAAATAATGCCTTGTGTGAAGATTTTGTGTTCATACATGGCAATGATTTGGCCCAAAGTCTTGGGGGTTAATTTCTGAAATAAAATAGACGAAGTGGGTCGATTACCTTCAAAAGTTTTTTGAGGAATAAAGCTCTCGATATCCTCACCTTCATAGCCTTGTTTTTCAATTTCTGCACGTGCTTCATCATATGTTTTACCAATCATCAGTGATTGGGTTTGAGCAATAAAGTTAGACAGTAAAATTTTATGATGCTCGTTCCCATCTTTACCCATTGCGTAATGTGATTGAATAGGCATGATAAAATCTGCGGGTACAATTTCAGTGCCTTGATGAAGTAGTTGATAAAAAGCGTGCTGCCCATTGGTTCCTACTTCACCCCAAAGTACTGGTCCAGTATGGAAATTAACATGCTCGCCATTGCGATTAATAAATTTACCGTTACTTTCCATGTCAGCTTGCTGGAGGTAAGGGGCTAATTTAGACAAATCTTGATCGTATGCCAAAATGGCATGCGTAGGTAAATCGAAAAAGTTGATACACCAAATGCCTAATAAACCCATAATCATTGGGATATTTTCTTCTATAGGGGCTGTTTTGAAGTGCTCGTCCATTTCAAAACCACCTTTAAGAAGCTCTTCGAAATGATCTATACCTATATAAAGTGCAATCGATAAGCCAATGGCAGACCATAACGAGTAGCGTCCACCAACCCAGTCCCAGAATTCAAACATATTTTCAGTGTCGATACCAAATTCAGCCACTGCATATTGATTTGTAGATAAAGCTACAAAATGTTTTTTGATTTGACTATTGTCACCCACTTTTTTAAGAAACCAATTTCTCGCAGAAAAAGCATTTGTCATAGTTTCTTGAGTCGTAAATGTTTTAGATGCCACAATAAAAAGAGTTGTTTCTGGATCACATTTTTCTAAAACTTGAGAGAGATCTGCACCATCTATATTCGATACAAAAAAAGGCGTAATCGTTTTTAAACCATAAGGTTTTAATGCTTGACATACCATAGCAGGACCTAAGTCAGATCCGCCTATACCGATATTAATAACATTGGTAATTGCTTTTCCTGTGTAACCTTTCCACTGACCGGATCTTATTTCATCCGTAAAACGTCGCATCTTTTTAAGTACGTTTCGTACTTTAGGCATAACGTCTTCACCATCACTCATGATAGATTTGTTATTTTGATTACGAAGGGCTGTGTGAAGGACCGAGCGATGTTCGGTTGAATTAATTATTTCACCTTTAAACATACGATCTCGCCAGCCTTCAACATCTGCTTCTTTAGCAAGATTGACTAAAAGTTTGATCGTTTCTTTAGAAATGTGGTGTTTGGAATAATCTAAAAGTAGGTCATTTAACTGAATATGAAATTGGTTAAAACGGTCTTTATCTTTATGAAACATTTCACGCAGCGAAATAGATTCGATATCTTTTTTATGTTGACTGAGAGATTGCCAGATAGACGACTGATTAATTTGCGACATGTATAACGTTCAATTCAATGATTTAATAAAGGAAAACTTAATGTAACTTTGCCATTATAGCAAAGACATCCTTAATTCATATGAAAATTATGTTGTGAGAGTGCCCACGTAATATGTTCTTTAAGGAGTGGACTAGCTTCGTTATGCCTATCTTTGAGGGCATTTATAATTGATTCGGATGTTTTAGCATTGCCTAATCCTACTGCAATATTTCTAAGCCATTGCTCATAGCCAATTCTTAAAATAGCACTTCCTTCCATACGTTTGAGAAACTCTGCTTCTGTCCATAAAAAGCATTCAATTAATTCAATATCATCTAAACCATGCCTTACTTTAAAATCTTCCTCTTTGCTCATTTGGCCAAATTTATTCCAAGGACAATATAGCTGACAGTCATCACAACCATAGACGCGATTGCCAATTTGTTTTCGATATTCCACTGGGATTGCTGATGGATGTTCAATGGTTAAGTAAGAGATACATTTTCTTGCGTCAAGTTTATATGGCCCAATAATAGCTTTGGTTGGACAGATATCGATACAATTTGTGCATGTGCCACAATGGTTATCTACTTTTTCATCAACAGGCAAAGGTAAGTTAATGTAAATTTCACCCAAAAAAAACCAAGAACCATGCTCTTTATTAATAAGTAAAGTATGTTTACCTCGCCAACCAAGCCCTGATTTTTCAGCAAGTTCAACTTCCATAACAGGTGCACTGTCTGTAAATATTCTAAATTTAAAAGACTGATCTAATGTTTTGTGAGCCTCTTGTTGAATTTTTTTAGACAACTTTTTTAATTTAGATCGAAGTACTTTATGATAGTCACGACCAAGGGCGTAACGTGAAATAAATGCTTTTTGGTCATCATGTAAGACGGTTTCTGCATTTTTTGATCGGGGGAGGTAGTTGATTCTAGCAGTGATCACTCGAACGGTATTGGGCACGAGCTCATCGGGCTTATATCGTCGAGAGCCATGTTTTACCATATAATGCATTTCTCCATGGAGACCTTGTTTAATCCATTCAAGATAATGTTCTTTTGTGTGATCAAGGTTAATATCAGCAATGCCAATTTGATCAAAGCCGAGCTCTCGGCCCCAATCTTTAATTTGTAATGCTAATTGATCCCAAATGTGTGCCATGCTTTAATTATTTTTTAATATAAGTTGTGTCTATGATATTTGATTCTAAGTATGACTTAAAGGACGAAAGTGAAACTCTTCTTTTAGGAAAAAAAATAGCTAGTCATTTGCATCCTGGCATGATGATTTATTTAAAGGGCGATCTGGGCACTGGTAAAACCACTCTCGTAAGAGGATTGTTGCGTGGATTTGGTTATCAAGACAAAGTTAAAAGCCCTACTTATACACTTGTAGAGCCCTATAGTTTCAATACATTCATGATTTACCATTTCGATCTCTATCGCTTTAAAAATGAATCCGAATGGGATGATTCTGGGTTCAGAGAGTACTTTAATAAGAATTCGATCTGTTTTGTGGAATGGCCGGAAAAAGCAGGTGATGTATTACCTAAACCTGACATTGCGATTGAGTTAAGCCATCAAAACATAGGACGTTATATTGATTTAAAGAGTTATACACCACAAGGGGCGGCATGTTTAAAAGCTATTATTTAAATATCTTTTTTGGTTTTATATGCATGTTATTTTCATATGAAGCTTTTGCCAAAAATGATATTGAATCAGCTCGCGTATGGCCTGCAAGAGAATATACCCGAGTCACTATTGAGTCGACGAAACCGATTAAGAATGACCAAATGATTTTAAAGAATCCTAATCGTTTAGTGATTGATCTTCATGATATTGCGTTAGATGAAAATTTAAAAAACTTAACCACAAAAATTTTATCGAGTGATCCTAACATTAAACAAATACGAGCAGCTCAATTTAACGAACAAGTATCGCGCATCGTCATTGAATTAAGAACTGAATCTAGAATTAATATCTTTTCTTTAAAGCCTGCCGGAAATTATAAACATCGTCTTGTAATTGACGTCTATCCAAAAATAGACGAAATCATGGCTTTTGTGCAAGATAAGGAAAAGAAAGATGCAATACAGACAAAAAAAGAAATTACTACTACAGTAACTGATAAAAAAGAAAAACCATCTGCAGAGAACTCTCAATCCATTCAAAGCACGCCAGCTAATATTAAAAAAATTGTGGTTGCAGTCGACGCAGGGCATGGTGGTGAAGACTCTGGTGCAAGAGGTGTATCGGGTAGTTTTGAAAAAAATATTACTTTATCAATTGCAAGAAAGCTTAAAAAGCAGATTGATAGCGATGAGCAATTAAGAGCAATACTTATTCGTGATGATGATTATTTTGTGCCTCTGCAAGGCCGTGTTTTAAAAGCTAGAAAATTTAAGGCAGACATTTTTGTATCTATTCACGCCGACGCTTTTACTAGCCCTGATGCCAAAGGTTCATCAGTTTTTGTATTGTCAGAAAGTGGTGCTACTTCGGCATTGGCTCGTTATTTAGCAAATAAAGAAAATGAATCTGATCTTATTGGAGGTGTTAGCTTAGAAGATAAAGACCCAATGCTTGCTAAAACGTTACTCGATCTATCGCAATCAGCGACTATTAACGATAGTTTAAAGTTAGGTAACTTTGTATTAGATCAATTAGGTGAAATTAATGATTTACATAAATATAATGTAGAACAGGCTGGATTCGCAGTGCTTAAATCACCTGACATTCCATCCATTCTCGTTGAAACAGCTTTTATTAGCAATCCTTCAGAAGAGAAAGTATTAAATAATGATGAGCATCAAGAATTGCTTGCAAAAAATATTTTAATTGGTATTAAAAAATATTTGGCTTCCAATCCAAATATTGCTAAGAATTTTTAGTGTATGGCCTCTATCAAACCAGCTATTTTTTTTCTTTTAGGACCAACTGCTTCAGGCAAAACAAAGCTTGCGGTTGAGCTTTCCCAAGAGTTTCCTTTTGAAATTATTAGTGTAGATTCAGCACAAATCTATCAAGATATGGATATTGGTGTTGCTAAACCTTCAAAAGCTATTTTAAATATTGCCCCTCATCATTTGATTAGTATTATTCCGCCACATGAGACTTATTCAGTAGCTCAGTTCACAAAAGATGCATTAGAGCTTATTGATGATATTTTTCTACGTGGGCGTATTCCACTTTTAGTAGGAGGCACCATGATGTATTTCAATGGTCTTGAAAAAGGAATTAGTCAGATGCCAACAACAGATTATAAGCTAAGAAAAGAAATTGAAATTGAAGCCAGTAAAATAGGCTGGCCTAAACTTTATGAAAAATTAAAAACAATTGATCCAGTAACTGCAAAAAAATTAAACCCTAACGATGGGCAGCGCATCAGCAGGGCTTTAGAAGTTTTTTATGCTTCGGGTAAGCCTTTGTCTTCTTTTCATAAATCAAAAATGCAACAAGATTTTCCTTTTACAATTCATAAATTAGGTTTAATGCCAACTGAGCGTCAAATACTCCATGATCGGATTCAATTGAGAGTTCATCAGATGATAGAAGAAGGGTTGTTTAAAGAAGTGCGACATTTATTGCATAAGTATCCACAACTTAAAAATTATATGCCTTCGATGCGATCTGTAGGCTACAGACAAACAGTTGAATATTTTGAAGAAGACATTGAAGAAAAAGTATGTATTGACCGTATTATTTTTGCAACGCGTCAACTAGCAAAAAGACAAATGACCTGGATGCGAAGTATGGAAAATTTAAAAATATTTGATGGCATGAAAGATAATATTCATGAAGAAGTTATTCTTTACGTCAAAACACTTCTTTTATGAAAATAAAACCATATTTTCCAATGCTGTCATTGCTCTTTGGAGCATTTGTATGGGGTACAATTTGGTATCCATACCGACTTATGGACAAAGTAGGTGTATCAGGAATTTATTCCAGTTTTTATATATTTACGCTCACGCTTACAATTGCACTTACCTATTTTTTTATTACAAAAAAAAAGATATCGATCGACTCAAAAAACTTTTGGTTACTTTCTCTTATTGCAGGGTATACCAATATAAGTTATGTCTTGGCTGTGATTCATGGTGAAGTAGTACGTGTAATGCTTCTATTTTATCTATCTCCTATTTGGACTATTTTTTTAGCTCACTTCTTATTAAATGAAGAAAATTCAAAGCGTCATTATGTTGCAGCATCTATTTCACTCATCGGAGCTTTTGTTATGTTATGGCAACCCGATCATTTCATTCTTTTAAATTCAAGAAGTGACTGGCTTGCGCTAACTTCTGGAATGGGATTTGCTCTAACAAATGTCATGACACGAAAACATCAGCATATGACGATCAATCAAAAAGCATTAGCGATCTGGATGGGTGTCATCATTGTGGCGCTCATTTGTATTGCTATGGATAAATCTCCCATGCCTTCTCTGGCTTTTTTTACCTGGGCAGATAAATTCATGATGATGATGATTGCTTTATGTTTATTTTTTTCAACGCTTTTTGTCCAGTATGGTGTTACACAAATTAAAGCAGTCGAGGCGTCAAGTTTTTTTCTGTTTGAAATTGTGGTAGCCGCTATCTCAGCTTATTTACTCGCGAATGAAATTATTTATTTTAGAGAGTGGATTGGTGGATTTATGATTATTACTGGAGTTATACTAGCTGCACAAAATTAAATAAGATTTTGATAGATATCTTCGAGCGCTTTTGTAAATATTTTTGGCTGAAAAAGAGCTGATGTTTTTTTTGCAAGCTCTAGTTTTTTTACAATATTTTTTCTATACAAATGGTCGCTCGTTAACCTAGATACACATTCAACATAACTTTCAATATCTTCTGCAATAAGTTCATCTAAACCAAGGCTATGAAGTAAGCTTCCCGCAACTCTAGATGCAAAAGTTTTCCCTTTAAGAGTGACAATTGGTAAGTTCATAGATAAAGCATCGCTTGCAGAAGTGTGTGCATTATATGGCATTGTATCTAAATAGAGATCGGCAAGTGCATGTCGTGCAATATGCTCAGCATTAGAAACACGAGATGCAAAAATAATACGTGAAGGATCAATACCATGTTCCTTCGCATAATTCCTTAAGTTTATTGTAGCCCAGTCATTCGAATGTGTAAGCCATAAAACAGTGCTTTCATATTTTTTTAGAAGTCTCAACCATGTTTTAAAAATAAATTCTGTAATCTTAAAAGACTGATTAAAGCCACAATAAATAAAAGCATCTTTTGGGAGTCCGTAATCGGCTCGATGTTTTTGATTGATCTGGCTACGGTCTAAAATATTAGGTTGATATGCAAAAGGAAGTCTTAGGATAGACTCCGTATAATATTTTTCATCGCTTTGAGGAATGATAAAATCATCGGCTAAAATATAATCATAAAGTGATTGATTCTGAGTTTTACCCATAGTGCCTGGATAGCCAAGCCAGTTTATTGTTGCTACGTTCACTAAGCGAGGTGCTATAAAAGCGCGACTATTGTTGGTATATCCTGTAAGGTCAACTAAGATATTAATCTTATCTTCCTCAATAAGCTCTGCAGCTTTTGCATCGTTTAATCTAGATATATCTTGATGATGATCGAATAATGCAATTAAGGTATTTCGTTCGTGAGTGTTTTCATAGGGACTTGCATCGTAGGCATAAATTTCAAAATGCGTTCGGTCATGGTATTTAATAATATCTCGTATTAAAAAATACAGTGGATGTATTTTAAAGTCAGATGAGAGATAACCAATCTTTATTTTATGTATGTACGTAGTTTTTTCTTTTATAACTTCTATACTTTGGTAATGATTTTGAGTCCATTGGTTAGCACAACGAAGTTGATCTTTGAGAGATGATTCTGGATTAGAAACGAAAGCAAAAGGGGATATAAGAGATTCGGGATATTCGTTAACGATGTCTCGAATATGTTTAAAATGTTTATCAATACTTTTCCAGTCACACATATGTTGTTTTTGATGTGTTAAATGAAGCTCGGCATGGAATAAATTAGGATTAATGTTTAATGCATTTTGGTAAGATTTGATAGCAAGATCGAGGTGGCCCAATTCCCTTTCTACGTTACCTAAATTATTCCAAAGATCAGCATCTTGGTCATTTAGTATTAAAGCTTTTTGATAGTTTTGATAAGCCTCTTTATATTTATGAAGACGGTCTTGAGCGTTTGCTAAATTGTAATAATAGACCCAATTATTTTTTTCGTATTGGATAATCTCTTCAAAACATACTTCTGATAAAAGAAACTGTGATTGCAATTGGTATTGATTACCTAATTCAGAGAGAGTAAAATATAAAGCCTCTTTAATCTCTGTATTTTCTCTTAATACGCGATAGCAACTTCTAAAGTAGCCTACCGCTTCTTCATATTCTTTAGTCAAAGTATAAAGATTACCCAGCTCCAGCTGTATAACATAATTATCAGGTTCGTGAGATAGAGCTTCCTTTAAAGATAAGATAGCATCAATGAATCTTCCCTCGGATTCATATCGTCTAGCTTGTTCGGTGAGTTTTTTTGTCATGATATGAATTTATACCTCAAAAATTCGACTAGCTACTTTTTTTAAGCTCATATTTTTAAGTCGATATCTTTCTGGGTTCGTATAATTAAGAGTGGCTTTGTCTTCTTTTGATAATGTATGATTCAAGAAATTAGCAAGCACAAATGCACAATATGGTGCGAATGTGAAACCTCTAGAACCAAAACCACTCGCAACATATAAATTATCTAACCAAGGTAAATTCTCTGCATGCGCTAATTCTCTAACACGTAATTGATTAAATCTTTTCTCGTCAAATATACGACCCACATAAGGCTTACGATCTTTTGTGGAGGCCCGCCATGCGACACGCCCCCTAATACTTTTTTCTTTTAAACAGGATTGATAAAAATCATTATGGATGTTTTTAATCGATGCTATATTTTTTTTTGTATCACTTAATCTTAAATTCTTATCAAAGTCATTCATTGCATACGTAGCTCCAAAAACATGCTTTTTATGCATAGGAGGGATAAGATAACCTTCCTCACATGTGACAATTGAGGGTACAGTTAAGGTTGATTGGTTCACCCAATTAACTTGGCCGCGAAAGGCATCCGTATGCAAATGTTGGGTTGATTTAAATTGATGGACATGTTCTGCATTACAAATTGCAACATGATGAGATTTGTACTCAACATAGTCACTACTTTTTACAATCCAGTCAGCATTTTTATGTTCAATTGAAATAATGGCCTGTTTAGTTATAACTTCAATATGAGGGTGGTCAATCAAATGTTCGCATAATGCTTTTGGATGCACCCAGCCACCCTGATGAAAAAAAAGCCCTTTATTTTTTGGCTGGATTGTATATTTTTTTAATAAAACTTCATCGACCTTAGTAAAGCAGTTTTTTTTAGTCGAAAAATTTTTAGATAATTTGACTGCTAATTTATCTGCATAGTCTTTTTCTAAGATCTCAATAGCGCCATTCAATGCATAATCTTTTTGATTTAAACCCAAGTCATTAATCCATCGAGAGGTAAATGTAAAACTTTTTAACATAAATTCATTATAGGTTTTATCATTAACCATAAATTTAGGATAAATAGCAGCGGCAGGATTGCCAGATCCACCTTGTGCAATTGCATTTTGACTTTCAATTAGCCTCACTTTCCAACCTGTTTTGGCTAAAAAATGGGCCAGTGAGCAGCCTGCAATACCTGCCCCAATGATTGATATATTTTTATGCATGATAGTGCGAGTTCATTCTATATTCAGTATTAAAACGAGATGGCTTGAGATAAGATATCAACATTAAGCATTATCCATAAAGCATCTTATAAATCTAGCAAACTTAGTGAAATTATTTTTAAAAAGGATTTTCTTTGAAAATTATTAAAGTAGCAGTTTTAGGCTTTATTTTAATTATTATTGCGAGTTGTACATCGATAGATTCAATATCTTTAGATTCATTTTCGCTTGATAAAATTTCACTGCCTAAAATTTCTTCATTTAAATTTGGTGCAGATAATCAATGGCCATCTTACGGTCGTAATTTAACTAATCAACGTTTTTCACCACTAACTCAGGTCAATCAGGACAATGTAAAAAATTTAGAGCTCGCTTGGAAATTTAAGACAGGTGTTCTTGCAAGCTTTCAAGCCTCTCCTTTAGTTATCAACAATGTGATGTTTGTGAGTCTTCCTCATAATCATGTCGTAGCTATTGATGCTAAAACAGGCAAAGAACTTTGGCGTTATACCCATGAAAAACGAGAGGGTTGGAGAATGTGTTGTGGTCCAGCGAATCGAGGCCTTGCTTATGCGAGCAATAAGATTTTTATTGGAACTGTTGACGCAAGATTGATAGCGCTTGATGCAAAAACAGGCAAAAAAGTTTGGGATATTGATGTAGCTGATAATAATAATAAATTTGAGGATAATAACTCTTTAAGTCAATCGGACTCTAAAAGTCAAAAAGAAATCTATGGTCAGACGGGCGTAGGTATTTCTATGGCACCGGTTACTTATGATAAGTATGTCATTATTGGTATTACTGGCGTTG
This sequence comes from Candidatus Methylopumilus sp., assembly GCA_009693175.1. Taxonomy (GTDB): domain Bacteria; phylum Pseudomonadota; class Gammaproteobacteria; order Burkholderiales; family Methylophilaceae; genus Methylopumilus. The sequence continues at coordinate 2,114 of SHXT01000018.1, read as the reverse complement.
GTTATGGGTTACATACTGACACACCACGTCCTGATGCTCCTTTAGGTGCGGTGATTGGTGTGGATGGGCGTTATGGCCGCCCAGGATTTTTAGCGGCATATAATATCAACACAGGTAAGCGTGTTTGGCAGTTTGATACGATTCCCGCTGTAGGCTGGGAAGGTAAATTTAAAGAAACTATTGAAGGCAATATTTCTTTAAATCGCAATATTGCTCAAGAAAAAGAAAATATTAAAAATAATAAAGATGCATGGAAGTTTGGCGGTGGTTCTGCATGGAGTACACCCGCGATTGATGAAAACACCAACACTTTATATTTTGGTACTGGCAATCCATCACCACAAATGAACGATACTTCAAGACCAGGGGACAATCTTTATACAGTATCGCTTGTAGCGCTTGATGCATCTTCAGGGAAATTAAAATGGTTCTACCAACAAGTACCCCATGACGTTTGGGGTTATGATGTCGCGAGCCCACCTGTGTTATTTGATTACAAAAAAAATGGTGAAAAAATTCCCGCTGTCGGCCAAGCAAGTAAAACGGGTTGGTATTACATACATAACCGAATCACGGGAGAGCTCCTAGCAAAATCAGAATCCTTTGTACCGCAAAAAAATATGTTTGCTAAAGCAACACCCGAAGGCACCATTTTATACCCAGGTATCTTGGGAGGTGCAAATTGGGGTCCTATGTCTTTAGATGAAAAAAATCAAATTGCTTTCATTTCGGCTATTCATGCTCCTATTAAATACACATTGGTAGATGAGCCTGCACATGATGATCTCCCTGCAATTAAATATGTCTCTTCCGAACCCACTAAAGATGAGCGCTGGGGTTTGCTTTCTGCGATTGATTTAAATTCCAAGAAAATTAAATGGCAGGTTAAAACTGAACAACCTTTAACTGGTGGTTTATTGGCAACCGAAGGTAATTTGGTATTTATGGGTGAGGGGAATGGAAACTTTAATGCTTATGATGCTCAAACAGGAAAATTACTTTGGAAAAATAAAGCAGACGCTGGGGTAAATGCACCGCCCATTACTTATGAAATTGATGGTACACAATATATTGCAGTTGCTGCAGGTGGAAACTCTATCTTTGGATTTAAAGAGGGTGACAACATCTTAGTATATAAACTTAAGTAAGTATTTGATGAAAGAGCAAGTACGTATTTCTAAAATACTTTCAGAATTGGGCACTAGAGCATATCGATCACAAAAAGTTGAATTAAAACAAGAAGCTTCAATTCAACAATCTTCCAAAGCCACTGTTATTTTAAATAAACCCGTGGGATATATTTCTCATTTAGATGATGACAAAGTATTTAAACCCGCTGCAAATCTCGTTATCCCAGAAAATTTTCAAGTCTCAAAACAAGATCTGCTTCGCCATGCTCGTTTTAATACAGATGGCTTAGCGCCTGCAGGAAGGCTAGATATTGATTCATCAAGCTTGTTAGTGTTAACTCAAGATGGACGAGTAGCCAAAATAATTATTGGTGAACATAGTGTCATCGAAAAAGAATATTTGGTTCGTGTAGAAGGTAAATTAACGGATGAAAGTTTGAAATTATTAAGACACGGATTATCTCTAGATGGTTATCTATTAAAACCTGCAGAAGTTGATTGGCAAAATGATGATCAACTACGCTTTATATTAACAGAAGGCCGTAATCGTCAAATTAGACGCATGTGCGAGTTAGTTGGCTTACATGTGATTGGATTAAAACGAGTAAGGATTGGCAAAGTGTTACTTGGTAATCTTCCAAGCTGCTTTTGTTCATGCAGAGATGAAAACAGTTTTTTATCTTCCATTTCTAATATGCCCACAGCACGGCAACTTACAACAACTCCTGAAATAAGTGGAAGAGGTGTGATCACAAGCACATCTACTGGATCACCATCGCCTGCAATTGTTTTAGGGATATAACCATAATTAGAAGGGTAGTGCATTGCAGTACCTATAAATCGATCTACAAAAATTGCACCCGACTCCTTATCAACTTCGTATTTAATAGGATCTGCGTTCATTGGAATTTCAATAATGACATTAAAGTGCGTGGGAACGTTGTAGCCTAGAAATACGTTATCTAAACTCATGGACTTTTAAGA
>SHXT01000017.1 GCA_009693175.1 Candidatus Methylopumilus sp. | reverse complement strand
GATAAATATGATTTTGTCAATATAGGCCTAAAAGATAAAGATGAAATTCATATTCCTGAGCTTAAAATAACCTATAAAATAATTGGAATTCCTGGGCATACTCAAGGCCATATTGCCTACTACGACAAGAAAAACTTTTTTTGCGGTGATACCCTATTTGCGTGTGGGTGTGGCAAAATATTTGACGGAACCCATGAGCAAATGTATAACTCATTAAAAAAAATTAGCATACTTCCTAAAGATACTAAAATTTATTGTGCACACGAATATACTAAGAAAAATATTGCATTTGCATTGTCTCTTAATCCTAACCATACTGAACTTCAATTAAGAAACCAATTAACATCAAAATTAAGAATTACGATCCCATCAATATTAGATGATGAAATTAAAACAAACCCATTTCTAGGATGTACTACACTAGAGGAATTCAAAAAGTTAAGAGATTTAAAGGATCGCTATTAATATGATGCATTTCTTAAAAATTTTCTTAGTTATTTTATGCTTTTCGCTTACAGCTTTTGCTGAAAGTAATATTTTAGGTGAAGAAATTAATATTCTTGATGGTGACCTCATAGATCAAGAAATCAATAAACTAAATAGTACAAATTCATTAAATTTTAATTCAATTACACCTTTTAACAAACCGCAAGATATAGCTTTAAATAAAGTTGAAATAAATTTATGGCAACGTATTTACTCAGGTTACGCCATTAAAAACAAAAATAATTTAAGATCTAAAAAGTATGAAGACTGGTATTCTGCAAGACCTGAATATTTAGAAAGAATGATGGATAGAACCGAAAAATATCTTTTCTATGTTGTAGGCGAAGTCGAAAAAAGAGGTATGCCATCAGAAATTGCACTTCTTCCTATGATAGAAAGTGCATATAACCCAATTGCAAACTCAAAAAGTAAGGCTGTAGGAATTTGGCAATTTATTCCATCAACAGGGAGGTTTTATGGTTTAAAGCAGGATTGGTGGCAAGATAAAAGACGTAATGTTGTCGATGCTACAAATGCAGCTTTAGATTATCTTCAAAAACTCCATGCTTTATTTGGTACATGGGATCTAGCATTAGCTGCTTATAATGCAGGTGAAGGGACAATAAGTCGTGCTATAGCAAGTAATAGAGCAAAAGGCTTGCCATCTGATTACGCGCACTTGAAACTGCCTAAAGAAACCAAAGATTATGTACCTAAGCTCCAGGCAATTAAAAATATAATTTCCAATCCAAATCAATATGGGCTTTATATTAATTCAATCCCAAATAAACCTTATTTTACTTCTGTTGAAGCACCTGCTTTAATGGACGCAGAGCTCGCTGCAAATCTTGCCGAAATTTCCTATGATGAATTTTTACTTTTAAATTCTGAGCATAGAAGACCCTTAATTCGTACAAATGAAAAAACACAACAACTTATTTTACCTATCAACTCAGCAAGTACTTTTGTAAAAAACTTAAATACTAATGATAAGCCTTTAGTTTCATGGAATATCTATCAGCCAAAAAGTGGTGAAAAAATAAAAACGATAGCGAATAAATTTGATATGACGGAAGATGATCTTATTAAAGCTAATGATTTAAATCCAAAAAAAATTATTCGCTCTTCTTCTGTCATGTTAGTTGCAAAAAAAGAAAAGATAGAAACAAATGCTAATCAAGATATTTCTGAGTCAAAAATACAAAATAATGATCAAACAGATTTACTATCAAAACCCATTAAATATAAAGTGAAAGCAGGTGATACTCTCACAAAGATTTCAAAACGATATCAAATTTCTATAGATGAAATTAAAGGGGCTAATCAAATTACCTCCCCTAATCTACGAATTGGCTCAGTACTTCATCTTTACAAAAATAATTAGGATGTAAATTTTATGTGTCGTAACTACATTATTTTTTTATTTGCTATTTTATTTTTAAATGCATGTGGAAATAAAAAAGAAGTGTTATATAACTTTGAAGGTCAATTTGAAAAAGAAAAAGGAGGCATGCTTACTGATGCAATGTCAGGTGAGCCAAGCAACCTCATATCAATGATTGCAGGAGACTCAGCATCTTCTGCAATATCCGGAAATATTTTTAATAAGCTCATAAAATATGATAAAAATTTAGACCTAGCTTCAGAAATAGCTGAAAAATGGATCATTTCAAATGACCAAAAAACAATTACATTTTTTTTAAAAAAAAATTTGAAGTGGGAAGATGGTTATGATCTATCAAGTGAAGATGTATTATTCACATGGAAACTTATCACTGATGATAAAACAAGAACCCCTTATGGATCAGATTATAAACTTGTTGAAAAGGCTGAGGCGCCAGATTTATATACTTTTAAGGTAACTTATAAAAAAGCTTATGCGCCTGCTTTAGACACATGGGCATCTTTACAAATACTTCCAAAACATATTCTTAAAGATGAGGATATTAATAATACATTCTTTTCTAGGAAACCTATTGGATCAAGTTACTATAAACTATCTCGATGGATGAATGGTGAAAAATTAACTCTAGAGGCTAGCACATCATCAGTAATGGGCTTACCTAATATTAATAAACTTACTTCCCGATTTATTCCAGACACCTCATCCCAATTTCTTGAGCTTATTGCAGACAATATTGATCTTATGAATATCAATCCTATTCAATATGCTCGTGTTATTCCTTCTAGGCCTGATTTGGAAAAAAAATTAGCCCTCTATAAAGAATTAGGTAATAGCTATACTTATCTTGGTTTTAATCTAAACCATACTCCATTTAATGACATTAAAATAAGACAAGCAATTAATTATGCTATCGATAAGCAAGAGGTCATTGATGGCGTTCTTCTAGGTTTAGGCGAGCCTGTAGCATCCCCTTACAAGCCCGGTACACGCTGGAGCAATAAAGAACTTCACCCTTATCCTTATAATAAAGATAGGGCAATTCAATTACTTAATGAAGCAGGATTTATCGATACTAATCATGACGGCATTCTAGAAAAAAATGGTAAATCTTTTACATTTGAAATTCTTACAAATCAGAACAAACAAAGAGAAATGACTGCTGTTTTAATACAAAGACGGCTTAAAGATGTAGGTATTGATGTAAAAATTCGCGTGATTGAATGGGCAAGCTTTGTTAATCAATATATTAAGACTGGTGATTTTGATGCGGTGATTCTTGGTTGGAGCTTATCTCTGGATCCTGATCAATATAACATTTGGCACTCATCTCAACAAAAACCAGGTCAATTTAATTTTATTGGTTACACCAATAAAGAAGTTGATAATTTACTTGAGCAAGGCAGAACTGAATTGAATATTGATAAAAGGGAAAAAATTTATCATACATTCTCAAAAATATTACTAGACGAAAGTCCCGTGATTTATCTTTATGCAGGCTATGGTTTAATGGCAATAAGTAAACGTATCAAAGGTATCGATTCGCCTGCTCCTCCAGCAGGAATTGCATATAATTCATATGATTGGTTTATTCCTTCAACTTTAAGAAGAAATGAAATTACTGAATAACCATGCTTCATTATTTAATTAAACGTCTGTTATGGATGATTCCAATGCTTATTGGCATTAGCCTTATTTCCTTTTTCATTATGCATTTAGCGCCAGGTGATATAACCGCTTCGGAATCAGCATTTAATCCAAAAGCTTCTGAAGAGTCTCGGCAAAAATTAAGGGCCTTGTATAACCTTGATAAACCTTTAATAACGCAATATAACTTATGGTTAAAACGTATTATTAAATTAGATTTCGGCAATTCTTTTGCATCACATCAGCGCCCTGTTCTATGGGAAATTAAAGATACAAAAGGGAATATTAGTAAGGGTATGATTCAAGAAGCTTTACCTATAACACTCATGATCAATCTTATAGGGTTGCTTATTATTTTTTCGACTTCTATCTTTCTAGGAGTTATTTCAGCGGTAAATCAAAACAGATGGCCGGATCGACTGATTACAATTATCGTATTTATTGGATTTGCAATACCAGGTTTTTGGCTTGCGCTTCTTTTAATGTATTGGACTGGTGTAACACACTCATGGCTCCCTATTTCAGGACTCCATAGCGCAGGCTATGAAAAAATGGGGCATCTTGCACAGTACACAGATTTATTTAAGCATTTAATATTGCCAGTATTTATTTCAAGCTTAGGTGGTCTTGCAAGTATTTCCCTTTACGTTAGAAATGGCATGCTTGATGTATTGCAACAAGAATTTATTACGACTGCACGTGCAAAAGGATTATCTGAAAATAAAGTTATCTATGGTCATGCTTTAAGAAATACATTACTACCTCTTATTACAATTATAGGTTTATCTATACCTGGACTCATCGGCGGTTCAGTAATTGGTGAATCTATTTTTGCAATCTCCGGAATGGGGAAATTATTTTTTGATGCAGTATTGATGAGAGATTTTCCTGTAATTATGGGTATCCTTACTATTGGTTCAGTGCTAACGCTTTTTGGAAATCTAATCGCAGACATTGGTTATGCATGGGCAGACCCTAGAATAAGAAGAGGTATATCAAATTGAAAAACCTCATTCATAATCCATTAGCATTTAGCGGTCTGATTATTATTGCAATAGTACTTTTTATTGCACTTTTTGCACCATGGCTATCACCATATGACCCTAATTATATTGATATTCACTCAATACTCTTACCGCCCTCTTTAATTCATTTTATGGGCACAGATGGATTAGGTCGCGATGTATTTTCAAGAATGCTTGATGGGTCAAGAATTTCACTTTTAGTAGGTTTTGTTGCTGTGGGTATTGCCACAATCATTGGTACTTTTTTAGGTGCTATTGCTGGATTTTATCGCGGTTATATTGATTCAATCATAATGCGTTTTGTAGATATTATGTTATCGATACCTACTTTCTTTTTAATACTTGCAGTAATTGCTTTTTTAACCCCTTCTATTTGGAATATTATGATTGTAATAGGGCTTACTTCATGGATGGGCGTAACACGTCTTATACGAGCGGAATTCTTAAGTCTTAGCAATAGAGAATATATTTTGGCTGCAAAAGCAATGGGGGCTAGAGATATGAGATTAATTTTAAAACATCTTCTACCTAATAGCTTAACACCTATCATTGTGAGTTCTGTTTTAGGTATTGCGAGCGCTGTACTTACAGAGTCAGGCTTAAGTTTTCTTGGACTTGGTGTGCAAGCTCCTCAATCATCATGGGGCAATATCCTAACTGACGGTAAAGAATATATTCAATTTGCTTGGTGGTTATCATTATTTCCTGGACTAGCTATTTTGATTACGGTACTAGGTTATAATTTACTCGGTGAGGGATTGCGAGATTTATTAGATCCCAAAAATAAAAATTAAAGGAATACATTATGGGGTTTTTAACGGGCAAACGTGTTTTAATTCTTGGTCTTTTAAGTGATCGTTCAATTGCTTTCGGTATTGCTTCAGCGATGAAACGTGAAGGTGCTGAATTAGCTTTTACCTATCAAATGGAAAAATATGATGAACGCGTAAAAAATCTTGCTCAAAACTTTAATTCTCATATTGTTTTGCCATGTGATGTATCTAGCGATGAACAGATTAACAATTTATTTCCTTTACTTAAAAAATACTGGGATAAATTAGATGTCATTGTCCACTCATTAGCGTTCGTTACTAAAGAAGCTTTAAAAGGAGATTTTGTTGAAGCAACCACAAGGGAAAATTTTAGAATAGCACATGATATAAGTTCTTATAGTTTTACGGCATTAGCAAAAGCAGCTTTACCAATGTTAAGTAAACATGCGAGTTTACTAACATTAAGCTATCTAGGTGCTGAAAGAACTATGCCTAATTATAATGTTATGGGTCTTGCGAAAGCAAGTTTAGAAGCGAATGTAAGATACATGGCACAAAGCCTTGGCCCTAAAGGCGTAAGAGTAAATGCAGTGTCAGCAGGTCCTATTAAGACGCTTGCAGCATCGGGTATAGCAGACTTTGATCGCATGATAGATTTTAATGAAAAACATTCAGCATTAAGACGAAATGTTACTATTGAAGAAGTTGGAAATGCTGCAGCTTTTTTATGCAGTGATCTTGCCTCTGGCATTACAGGCGAAATTACTTACGTCGACGGCGGAATGAATATTACTGCAGCAGGTACGATTGACTAATTTTTTTGGGTTGTCTCAAAGAATTTTTGATTAACCGAAACGCTCGCTTTAGCCTTCAATCCTTTTAGGTATGCACTTAAATACTCTGAAGATAATGCTTCTAAATAATCGGATTCAAATGCTTTCTTATTTTCTTCATTAGCATCGTTTGGAAAAGTAATTTTATTCACTTTAACAATCACATATCCATTATTACCATCTATAAAGCCACCGTAAGAAGGGAGTTTCTCTGTGCTTAGTTTAAAGGCCTCTTTAATCACTGCATCACTAAGACCTTTAGTGTTCTTTCTGTCTACTACAAGTAGTGGCTGCCAATCGATTTTATGTAAAGAATCGCTCGTTAATTTCAATGCAACCTCCCCCTCACTTGCAACCATTTTTTTTGCTGATTCAAATTTTAAATAATCCTCAATATCTTTTTTGACATCAGTAAAAAGTCTGGTGGATTTAGCTTTATAATCCACTACACGGGCCGAAACAAGATTGTTTGGGGTCAGTTCAATTGACTCAGTATTTCGACGATCCTTAATCGATTCTTTTATAAATAAAGCATTCATCAGAGCTTCATTTTTAAAAAACTTATCTGAGTCAGAGCGGCTAAGCCAATCTGTTTTTTGAATGGGTAAATTAAATTTTTTCGATACAGCATCTAAACTAGATGATTGCTCATAAACTTTATTACTAAATTCATCGGCAAGTGTTATATATTTTTCTTGGCCTTTTTGATAAATTAATTCAGCTTTAATTTGTGGTCTAAGCGTTTCATAAGAGCCATTTTCACCAATAATCTTCGTAAGTTTAATGATATGAAAACCAAAATCAGATTCCACGATATTACTAATATCATTTATCTTCATTAAAAAAACAGCATCTTCAAAAGGCTTTACCATCATGCCTCGACCAAAAGCACCTAGCTCGCCACCTTTTTTTGTAGATTCTGGATCTTGTGAATATTTCGTTGCTAGCTCTTCAAAAGATTTAGGATTCTTTTTAATTTGACTTAAAATATCTTCAGCCCTAGCTTTAGCTTTAGCTTTATCTGCAGGCGATGTATTTTTAGAAGCTGCAATTAATATATGACTCGCCTCTCTTTGTTGCTGACCTTGATATTTTTCACTATTCGATTTATAAAAAGCTTTTACTTCTTCTTCTGTAATATTAATCGATGGAAGAATGCTTGCTAAAGAAAATACTACAAACTCTGCTTTAATTTGCTCAGGGGCTGCAAATTTTTCTTTATTTTGATCATAAAAAACTTGAGTATCTTTTTCAGTCACATTTGTTTTGCTCATATAATCTTTTGTTTTAAATTCAACTATACTCACTTCTCTTTGCTGTGATGTTGCTTTAAGTGTTTCAGCTAAATTATTTGGTGGAATAAATGTGAGTTTTTGGAGACCATTACGTACTTGTTGTATCAATAAATCGTTACGAATACTTTCTTCAAATTTTTTAGGTGTCAGTTGATTGTTTTTTAACACTTTGTCATATAACTCTTGTAAAAATTTTCCGTCTTTCTGAAATTCTGGCATACCAACAATGTATTGACTTAATTGCTGATCACTAATTTTAAATTTTGTTTTTTTAATGTCTTCATTTAACAGTTGTTTTGTAATAATCCCATCTACAATGGACTCTTTAAACTCAAATGAATCAAACATTGCTGGATCAACTTTTTTATTCTCACTTACCATACGTTTTTTTACATTTTCAATCGCGCGATTATATTCAGGCAAAGTAATCTTGGCTTTATTTACTGTAGCAACAGTTAAATCATTGCTAAATTTATTAAGATACCCATCAACGCCCAACAAAAGAAATGGAATCATCGTTCCTATCATTAAAATCTTCTTTCCTGTAGGCCCTAATCTTACTTTTTCTAGCATAAATAAATCCTATTTTTATAGCACTAAAGATTGAAAATTAAACAAAAAAGGCAAATCTTTTAATTTACCTAAAATTTATTGGCGGAGTGGACGGGACTCGAACCCGCGACCCCCGGCGTGACAGGCCGGTATTCTAACCAACTGAACTACCACTCCAAAACTTGTTACTAAATTGGTGGGTGCTGACGGGGTCGAACCGCCGACATTCGCCTTGTAAGGGCGACGCTCTACCAACTGAGCTAAGCACCCATACATACTCATTAGTAAGGCGGCTATTTTACAACATAGTCCTTACCAACGCTAGGTTTAGGCTAATGCGTAATATTTTTTATAATATTGCTGGGTTTTTTATGTGGGACAGGAACCGTTTTTTGGTCTTTAGTCGTTATACTTTTCGGCATTTTAGTTAAAGCAAGCTCTAAAACTTCATCAATCCATCGTACAGGATGGATTTCAAGGGTATTCTTTACTTCATCAGAAATTTCAGTCAAATCTTTTACATTTTGCTCTGGAATCAAGACTATTTTAATGCCGCCTCGATGGGCTGCAAGTAACTTCTCTTTTAAACCACCAATAGGCAATACCTCACCTCTTAAGGTAATTTCCCCTGTCATCGCAACATCTGCCCTAACTGATATATTGGTTAAGGCTGAAACGATAGCAGAAGTAATCCCAACCCCTGCGCTTGGGCCGTCTTTAGGCGTATCCCCTTCAGGCAAATGAATATGAATGTCATTTTTTTCATAAAAATTCTCTGGTATTCCTAGTTTTTTAGCACGACTTCTTACCACGCTCATCGCAGCATGAATAGATTCTTGCATAACCTCACCTAATTTACCTGTAATGATAGTTTTGCCTTTGCCTGGCAATACTACGGCTTCAATTGTAAGTAATTCACCACCTACTTGAGTCCAGGCGAGGCCAGTCACCTGGCCCACTTGATTCTTTTTAGAAGCAAGTCCAATGTCATATACTTTCACACCCAGATACGACTCTAAATTCTTACTATTAACGATTACTTTTTTAAGAGATTTTTTACTTAACAATTCTTTAACTGCTTTTCTGCAAATCTTTGCAATTTCTTGCTCAAGTTTTCTTACACCAGCTTCTCGTGAGTAATATTGAATAATCTCTCGCACAACTTTTGCTGTAATACTAATTTCAGACTTTTTCAAACCATGCATTTTTAATTGTTTAGGCAATAAATAATGCATTGCAATATTTAATTTTTCTACTTCTGTATAACCGGATAAACGAATAATTTCCATACGATCTAAAAGTGGCTCAGGAATATTCATTGAGTTAGCAGTTGCTACAAACATGACATCAGACAAATCATATTCAACCTCAACATAATGATCAGTGAAAGTATGATTTTGTTCTGGATCCAAAACTTCTAACAGTGCTGATGCTGGGTCGCCACGATAGTCTTGCCCCATTTTATCAACTTCGTCCAATAAAAATAATGGATTAATTACTGCAACTTTTGTCATACTTTGTAAAATTTTACCTGGCATTGAACCGATATAAGTTCTTCGATGACCTCGAATTTCTGATTCATCACGGACACCACCTAGAGCCATACGAACAAATTTACGATTTACAGCTTTTGCAATACTCTGGCCTAAAGACGTTTTGCCAACGCCTGGCGGACCTACAAGACATAAAATAGGTGCTTTTAATTTATCAACACGTTGCTGAACAGCAAGATATTCAATAATACGTTCTTTAACTTTTTCAAGACCGTAATGATCTTCATTTAAGATTTTTTCAGCAAGCTCTAATTCTCGACTAATCTTTGTTTTTTTCTGCCATGGCAAGCCAATTAATGTATCAATATAATTTCTAACTACCGAAGCTTCGGCTGACATAGGAGACATCATTTTTAATTTTTTAAATTCTGATGTTGCCTTTTCAACGGCTTCTTTAGACATACCAGCCTCTTGAATACGCTTCTCAAGCTCATCTAAATCAGCACCCTCATCCTGCTCTCCAAGCTCTTTTTGAATCGCTTTAACTTGCTCATTTAAATAGTATTCTCTTTGGCTCTTTTCCATTTGTCGTTTGACGCGTCCACGAATTCTTTTTTCAACCTGAAGAATATCTATTTCAGACTCCATAATTTTTAAAAGTTGATCTAAGCGATTTTTAATTTTTAATGTTTCTAAAATTGTTTGTTTTTCTTCAAGCTTTAATGTGAGATGTGCCGCTATCATGTCTGCTAATCTACCTGGATCTCTAATAGCAGCTAATGAAGTTAAAATCTCCGGGGGAATTTTTTTATTCAATTTAACGTACTGGTCAAATTGCGAAAATACAGTTCTCATCAAAGCTAAAGATTCTTTATCTTTTGGTTCTGCAATATTAATTTTATCAAATCGAGCTACAAAACATTCCTGCTGATCTAACACTTCTTTAATTTTGACGCGGCTTAATCCTTCTACTAAAACCTTAACAGTGCCATCAGGCAACTTTAACATTTGAAGAATTGATGCAACAGTTCCATATTCATACAAATCTTTAGCATCAGGCTCGTCTTTACTTGCATATTTTTGAGCTACTAAGATTATTTTTTTATCTTTATCTGACGCAAGCTCTAATGCTTTAACGGATTTTGCGCGGCCAACAAAAAGAGGAATCACAAGGTGCGGATAAACTACAACATCTCTTAAAGGCAAGAGAGGCATAAAATCCTGTGTAGATTGCATTATTTCAATTTCTTGGGCCATAACATACTTTCATAAGCGTTGATGAATCTAGAACATTGGGTCAGTTTATAATATTTCAAGGTCTTAAAACCTTTAATGTAGCTTTTTTTTCCCTGAGACTTGTTTCTTTTCTGAGAATATTAGTATAGGTTTATTTGATTGTTCAATCACGCCATCATCAATCACAACTTTTTCAAGATACTTGATTGAAGGTAGTTCAAACATAGTGTCTAGCAATACATATTCCATAATTGAACGAAGTCCTCTTGCACCCGTTTTTCTTTCGAGTGCTTTTTTAGCGATTAATCTTAAGGTTGAAGTTCTAAACTCTAATATCACATTTTCCATAGCAAACAACTTGATGTATTGTTTAGTTAAAGCATTCTTAGGTTCAGTTAAAATTCGAACTAATGCATCTTCACTTAAAGATTCAAGTGTTGCAACTACAGGAAGTCTTCCAATAAATTCAGGAATTAAACCAAATTTAATTAAATCTTCTGGTTCAACATCCTTAATAACATCTCCGATCACTTTAACGTCTGCTTTGCTATTAACTTGAGCACCAAAGCCGATTCCGCCTTTTTCAGACCTTTGCTTAATAATCTTCTCTAAGCCATCAAATGCCCCACCGCAAATAAATAAAATATTTGTTGTATCTAATTGAACAAATTCTTGATTCGGATGTTTACGACCGCCCTGAGGAGGAACGGAAGCAATTGTACCTTCAATTAATTTTAAAAGTGCTTGCTGAACACCTTCACCAGAAACATCTCGGGTAATAGATGGATTTTCGGACTTTCTTGAGATCTTATCGACTTCGTCAATATAAACAATTCCTTTTTGAGCTTTTTCGATATCATAATCACATTTTTGTAATAATTTTTGCATGATATTTTCAACATCTTCACCAACATAACCTGCTTCGGTAAGTGTTGTAGCATCAGCCATGACAAAAGGTACATCAAGTAATTTGGCAAGCGTTTGAGCTAAAAGTGTTTTACCTGATCCAGTAGGTCCAATCAAAAGAATATTGCTTTTTGAGATTTCAACATCTTTATTTTCAATATCAGTGTCAGAGTTAAGATCTCTAAGTCTTTTATAATGATTATATACAGCAACTGCCAAACTTTTTTTAGCTGATGTTTGTCCAATTACATACTCATCAAGTTGATCGCAAATTTCTTTAGGAGACGGAGGTTGATCATGCTCTTTAGTTTCTTTAGCCGGATCTTTAATTTCTTCCTTAATAATGTCATTACATAGATCAACGCACTCATCACAAATAAACACAGAAGGGCCTGCAATCAGCTTTTTAACTTCATGCTGACTCTTACCGCAGAAAGAGCAATATAATAATTTTTCGTTGTCGCTTTTAGTTGCCATAATTGAATAGCATTAGATCACTTGCGATCTCTTTGATATCACTTGATCAACCATGCCATACTCTACAGATTGTTCTGCGCTTAAAAAATTATCTCTATCGGTGTCTGCAGCAATTTTTTTAAGTGTTTGACCAGTATGGGTTGCTAATATTTGATTTAATTTTTCTTTTAAAAATAAAATTTCTTTTGCATGAATTTCTATATCTGATGCCTGACCTTGAAAACCTCCTAATGGTTGATGAATCATCACACGAGAATTTGGCAAGCAAAAACGTTTCCCTTTTTGTCCTGCTGCAAGTAATAAAGCCCCCATGCTTGCAGATTGACCAATACATAAAGTACTAACATCAGGCTTGATAAATTGCATCGTATCGTAAATAGCCATACCTGCCGTTACAGAGCCCCCGGGTGAATTAATGTATAATGAAATATCTTTGTCAGGATTATCTGCCTCTAGAAAAAGTAGTTGCGCAACAATAACATTTGCAGTCATATCATCTACAGGCCCTACTAAAAAAACAACTCGCTCTTTTAAAAGCCTAGAATAAATATCATAAGCACGCTCTCCACGACCACTTTGTTCAATGACCATAGGCACATAACCTAAACTGTTTGGAGGTGTATAAGTCATAATTATGGTTTAGCGGGACCTGCCATAAGTTCATCAAAAGTTGTTTTTTTATTTTTCATTTTACATTGCCTTACAAACCACTCAACAACATTAGCTTCTGTCGCCAAAGCTGTAGGCTCTTCAAGCCTTGAAGGTTCTGCATAAAACCATTTTATCGCCTCATCTGTATCATCGAAATTAAGAGCAAATTCATTAACCATTGCTTTAATTTGATCGGGTGATGCACGTAGATTATTCTTATCTACAATTTCAGCTAAAATTAATCTGAGTTTGCAGATTTTTTTTGCCTGCTCTTCAAACATTGATGGCTCGAATTTAAATTGTTTTAAATCAGCACCGCGTTGTTTTAAATTAGCATAAGTAGATTGTGCCATACGATTAATTTCAACATTGATTAATGCCTTAGGTAAATCTGCTGTACAAATATCTAACAAATGAGTGAATACTTGTTCTTTTAATTTAATTTTGATTCGTTTTTCTAATTCTTGATTGAGATTTTGTTTAATTTCTTCGCGCATTTTATTTGTATCCCCATCAGCCACCCCAAGTGATTGAGCAAATTGAGCATCTAATTCAGGAAGTTTGGGTTTCGCAACCTGAATAAAATTCACGTTGTATTGCACTTTTTTCCCAGCCAATTCTTTAGGGATGTGAGTTTCAGGATAATGCACTTCGAATGATTTAGAATCTCCAGCTCTGCTACCTGCAAGATACCCATCAAAAACTGCAAGCCGAGAATCATCACCTAACAAAATCTGAATTGGTTTATTTCCAGTAGTTTCAATCTGTTTATCATCAATAAAAGATGTAAGTGTTAGAGTTAACTGATCTCCCATAGCAGAAAATTCTCGAGATTCTATAAACTGAGCTCTTTTCATAAGTATGATATTGATTGTTTTGCTAATATCTTGATCAGTAATTTCAGCTTCAGGCTTTTCGATTGAAACAGCCTTAAAATCGCCCAAAATAACATCTGGGAAAACTTCAAATGTTGCCGTATATTCAAAGTCATCATTTACTTGATTAAGAGGCTTATGTTGAATATTAGGCATGCCTGCAACGCGAAGCTTATTCTCTTGAATCGCTTGACCAAAAGAAGTTTCAATTGCTTTAGCAAAAACCTCTTCTTTTACCTTAGGTCCGTATTGCTGCGCAATCATTTTTAAGGGGGCCTTGCCAGGTCTAAAACCAGCTACTTTAGCTGTACCAATTAATCTTTGAAAGCACTCAGTCATCTCCTTTTGTAAAGGTTCTACTGGTACTTTAACTGTCATACGTCTTTCTAAACTGCCTAATGTTTCAACTGCTGTAGCCATACTTAAAATTCCCTAAATTTATATCGGTGGTGCGAAAGGAGAGACTCGAACTCTCACGCCTTACGGCGCTGGAACCTAAATCCAGTGCGTCTACCAATTCCGCCACTCTCGCGATGATTAAAAAAGTAATATATATAACAAAAACTTAGCTCTATTTTATAACAAGTTAGTCTTTATCGAAAAGGAAAAATTCAATAAATCAATGAAATACAATGATATTTTGATTTAAGATGTTGTAAGTCCTTCGAAATTGATTAAACCCAACTTAAAGATAGAAATTGAAACCTAAAGCACTTAAATTACATTTTTTTATATCATGCCTTTTAGTTGGTTTTTTTGCATTTTTTGTTTTAAGTTGTAGTTTTGTAAGCTATGAAACAAAACCCTTGCTTAATGAAAAAATCATTGAAAAAATTAGTACAAAAGATCCTGAAAGTCAGGAATTTAAGGACTTTTTAATCTCTCAAGGGTTTAAAAATGATCAACTTTCCATTCATACGTGGAATCTAAATGAACTTATGCTATGTGCTCTCTTTTTTAATCCAAAAATTGATATTGCTAAAAAAGAATGGAGCATTGCTAAAGATCAAGAATCTGTAGCAGCAATCAAACCTCCCTCTTCTATTGGGTTCGGCGCGGGTAGAGAAGGCAATAATCAGGATAAATCTAAAAATGCGCTTGGTATTAATTTCAGCACCCTTTTTGAAACGGCTAATAAAGCCAAAATTCGTGAAGAAAAAGCTTTTAATCAAACATTAATTAAGAGACTTGAGCTAAGAAAATTAGCTTGGGACATTAAAACTGAGCTCACAAGCACTTATTTAGAATATCAACGAAGTCTACTAAACATTCAAGCGATTAAAAATGAAGTCAAAATGCAAAATGATATTTTCAATATGCTTAAAAAAAGAAAGACGGCAGGCATTGCCTCTTCACCAGAATTGGACCTTAGTCAGCTCGAACTGAATAAAAATATTCAAAAATTAAATGATGAACAAATACGCATTGAAGGGCTTAGAGCTATGCTTGGGAAAATTACCGGATTAACTCCTGAAAAATTTAATTTGTTAACGTTAGTCCCACTCAACGCAGAGGACTTTATAACTGAATTTGATATTACTTTAAATAACGAATCTCACAAAGAAAAACTCAATGATTTAGGCATATATAATCGAATAGATTTAAGAATAGCCCTTGCTAAATATTCATTAGCCGAATCTAAACTTAAACTTCAAATTGCTGAACAATATCCAGACATTACATTTTCACCAGCATATCTATATGATTATGGAACCAGTAAATGGATACTAGGCTTGTCTACGTTAATTCCGTCAAGAGAGAAGAATCAAGCGCTCATCAGTGCAGCTAAAAAAATTAGTGAAATAGAAGTGCTTTTGGTTGAAAAATTGCAAACTTCGATACTTAATGATATTGCAAAAATAACAAGTAATTATCAAACAAATTATGATTTGGTTAAAAAAGGAATTGAGGACAACAAATCAATCACAGATATCGAAAATGGATTAGATAAAAAGTTTAACGATGGCGAAATTGATCGATTAGAATTCACGAAAGAAAAATTAAAAAATATACAATTTAAGAGAAAACTTTATGAAAATAAAGTAGCATTAATCCAAAGTGGATTCGATTTCGAGAGTACTTTGCAATATCCAATCATTAAGCAAAATCAGATCATGGCCAATGAAAAATAAACTAACATTATTTATCATAATACAAGCAATTCTTATTGTCCTCTTAATATGGCTATTAACATACTTAGGGCGAGATGAATTTAATAAAGCGAATAATCAAAACAACACAAAAAAAACTAACTCATATATAAAAAAAGAAAATGGATTGGATTTTGTAGTCATCTCGAAAGCACTACAAATAAATAGTGGAATCAAAACAGAAAAAATTAAAGTTGCAACACATGCTAAAACAATTACTAGTTATGGAAATGTATTAAGCATGGATTCGCTTATTGAGCAAAAAAATAAACTTAATGAAATAAAAAATCAAATTGATATCTTAAAAAATGAATTTATTAGGGATAAGAGAAATTACGAACGCTTTAAATCTTTAAACGAAGATAATAAAAATATTTCTGACAAAGCGCTTCAAGAAAGTCAAGTAGCATACGAAACAACAAAGTTCAACCTTACAAAAAGCCAGGCCCTTACAGATGGTCTAGAGCAGAATATTAGAACTCAATGGGGAGATAAAATTCTCGATATGATTAAATCTCCTGACAAAAATAATATTCTTGATTTTTTATTACATGATAAAGCAAGACTCATTAGAATTACACTTTCAAGTAACTTTACCAATGACGTACCTAAGGAAATTAGCCTTTCACTTATTGATAATCCAAGCGATAATTTTATAGCTAAATATCTCTCTGATGCCCCTCAGCTTGATAAAAATCTTCAAGGTAAAACATATTTTTATGTCTCTTTTAATAATCAATTAAGATTTGACTCAAGACTCATTGTCTCTGTATCACAATCTAATTTTAGTAACGACACATACAAACTTTTATTTATCCCAAAAGAATCAATTGTTTGGAATGCAGGCAAGGCTTGGATTTACATAAAAACAGCTACAGATAAATTTATTAGAAAATCAATAGATACTTCAAATGAAGACAACGATGGTTGGATAATTATCGAAGATCAAATTAAGGAAAATGATGAAATAGTTTTAAGTGGTGCTCAACTCATGCTTTCTGAAGAGTTTAAATATCAAATAAAAAACGAGAATAACGATTAAATTATTATGATGTCATCCATCGTAAAATTTTCAATTCGCTACACTGGCGTTATTATTGGTCTTGCTTGTATCGTTATTATATTTGGCCTTTATCAAATTATTCGAAGTCCGCTTAATGTTTTTCCAGAATTTTCTCCTACACAAGTTATTATACAAACTGAGTCGCCAGGGTTGTCAGCAAACCTAGTTGAATCTTTAGTCACGCAGCTAATTGAAAAGAACTTAGGTGGAACTATTGGTATAGAAACCATTCGATCTCAGTCTATACCAGGCCTATCTGTTATCACAATTATCTTTGATGAAAATACGGATATTTTTAGAAATCGACAAGTCATTTCAGAACGGTTAGCTTCTATTGTAACAAAAATGCCTACGGGTATTATCCCCAAAATAACACCCCTCACCTCTTCAGCATCATCAATACTTGGCATTGGTATTACATCCAACACGAGATCTCCTAATGATTTAAGAACCGTCGCCGATAGAATCGTTATTCCTCATCTTTTGTCTATACCAGGTGTTGCAGATGTCAATGTATTTGGTGGAAAAGTAAAGCAATATCAAATTGAAATCAATCCAGAAAAACTTATTCAACACAATTTATCAATACAGGATGTACTAAATGCAGCTGAGAAATCGACAGGCATTCGAGGTGCTGGTTTTATAGAGAATAACAATCAACGAATTATTGTCAATACAGAGGGCCAATCTAAAACTTTAGATGAAATTGCAAAAACTCCAATTATTAATTCTAAAAACCAGATCGTCTATGTCAAAGATATTGCAGAGGTTAAGGAAGGCTCTCTTCCCTCAATTAGCGGGGCATCCATTAATGAACAGGAGGGCGTCTACCTCTCTGTTCAAGGCCAGCTAGGATCTGACACTTATAAATTGACGTATTTAATTGAATCAGCGCTTAAGGATATTGAGCCAGCATTAAATGATCAAAAAATTACACTCCACCCAAAGCTTTTTAGACCTGCAAATTTTATTAATGCGTCTATACAAGGCGTTCGACTCGATATTTTAATAGGCTCTTTTTTAGTTGTGATTGTTTTATTCTTGTTTTTATTTAATTTTAGAACAGCTTTTATTTCTGCCACTGCTATTCCTTTATCTCTTCTCTCGGCCATTTCAGTTTTAAGTTATTTCAATCTTGGCCTAAATATTATGGTGCTAAGCGGTCTTGCTATTGCGCTTGGTGAAGTTGTTGACGATGCAATTATAGATTCAGAAAATATTTTTAGACGTCTTAAGGAAAATTTAAAAAGTAAGGTTCCTAAGCCCATCAAAACTGTTGTATACGAGGCTTCCATGGAAGTCAGAAACTCTGTGGTATACGCAACAGTTATTGTTGCTACAGTATTTCTACCTCTATTATCGCTAAATGGTGTGGTAGGAAAATTATTTAGCCCGCTAGGTGTTGCTTATATTTCATCAATTCTTGCGTCTCTTGTAGTAGCTCTCACTGTAACTCCAGCTCTTTCATATATCCTTTTAGGGTCTTCAAACCTCAAAACCAAAGAGTCACCTGTAATCACAAGTATAAAAGAAAAATATATCGCAGTACTTTATAAAATAGAGCACCATTCGACCGCAATTATTATTGTATCTTTTACGTTCATTATTTTTGGAGTAGCGCTCATTCCATTTTTTAAAACTCAATTTATTCCAGCACTTCATGAAGGTCATTTTATTATGCATATGACTTCAATTCCTGGCACATCAGAGAAAGAGTCTTTAAGAATTGGTAATGAAATTTCAAAAAAGATTAGGGTTATACCCGGCGTGGTATCAGTTGCTCAATGGGTTGGAAGGTCACCGATGGGTGCAGATACATTTGGAACACATTATAGTGAATTTGAAATAGAGTTAAAAGAACTTGATGGACCAGATCAAAATGTTGTTTTAAAGAAAATTCAAAATATTATAGAGGGTGAATCTAGTCAAAAAATAGAAAACGAAAAAACTGAAAAAGGTTATGTAGGTCTAAATTTTGCAATTAATACTTTCTTAACGGAGCGCATAGAAGAAACCATTTCTGGCTATCACTCTTCAGTTGTAATTAATATATTTGGCAATAATCTCGATACAATTGATCAAGATGCACAAAAAATTACTTATGAACTTGGAAGTATTGAAGGTGTAAAAAATATTAATCTTGTGTCCCCAGCAGGAACACCTGAAATTACAATACATTTCTTACCGGATAAACTAAGTCAATGGGGCATTCAAAAAACAGATTTACTCAACATCATAAGAGCATCATACGAAGGCCTCCCAGTGGCTCAAGTCTTCGAGGGTAATGCACCTGTCAATATTTCTGTAATCTTAAATAAAGACTACCGTGACGATATTACAGATATTCAAAAACTACCTATTACAACTCCTGAAGGAAAAATTATTCATCTAGGACAAGTGGCTTATATTACACAAGAAAATGGTAGATCTAAAATTCTTCATCAAGGGGGGAAACGTATTCAAACTATTACTGCTGATATTGATCAACGCGATATCTCTGATTTTAATTACGAACTTAAATCAAAACTTAAGCTTCTTAAATTAAATCAAGGTAATTATTATGAGCTTACCGGTGAAGCAGAGGCAAATGCAAAGTCCCAAGAAGAGCTTATTGTGCATTCTATTATTGCAGGTGCGGCAGTCTTACTTATACTTTATATAGCATTTGGTAACTTAAGAAATTTAATGCTCACTTTATTTAACCTTCCTTTTGCACTGATTGGCGGAGTGATTGCTGTAATGTTTAATTCTGGGTGGATTTCTATCGGATCATTGGTAGGATTTGTTACTTTATTCGGTATTACCTTAAGAAATTCTATTATGCTGATATCTCATTACCAACATCTCATTGATGTTGAAGGTCATACATGGAATTTAGAAACATGCATTAAAGGTGCTTCTGAGCGATTACCTTCCATTCTAATGACTGCAATTGTTACAGCACTAGGCTTGCTCCCACTGGCTTTAGGGAGCGGTCAACCAGGAAAGGAAATTGAAGGCCCCATGGCTACTATCATCGTGGGCGGTCTCGTAACTTCTACCATTCTTAATCTTTTAATATTACCAAGCATCATGTTACATTTTGGTAAATTTGAAAAAAGAGAATAAATTAATTTTTGTAAAAAAACTGAATCCATTTCATAATATTAGAAGCCTTATAAGCCATTTCCGCGAATTCTTTTTTAGCATCTGATTGAGCCACAATACCTCCTCCAGAATAAAAATGAAGGTTATTTTCTTTTCTTATTAAAGTTCGAATCGCAATATTAGTATCCATCTTGTGATTAAAACCGATATACCCTATTGAGCCACAATAAATATCGCGCCTATGAGGCTCTATTTCGTTAATAATTTCCATAGATCTAATCTTCGGCGTACCTGTGATAGATCCGCCGGGAAATGAATCCTTAAATAATTTTATTAATGAAGAGTGAGGATTTAAAGTGCCTTCAATAATGCTTTCTAAATGATGTACGTTGCTATAAGACTTGAGCTCGCAAAGCTTTTTAACAATAACACTTCCAGGTATGCAATTTTTACTTAAATCATTACGAAGCAAATCAACAATCATTAAATTTTCTGCGCGATCTTTTTCACTATTTAATAATCGTTGAGCATTTTCTTGATCAATCATGCGATTTAAATCACGCGGCTCAGTTCCTTTAATGGGTCTCGTTTCTACATGGCTTCCGTCAGACTTAATAAACCGTTCTGGTGAGCTACATAAGATATCAAAATCTTTGTGATGAAAATATGCCATAAAAGGCGATTGATTAATTTCTCTTAATTTTTTATATGCTGTCCAACTATCCCCTTCACATTCCACATGATATTTATTTGAAAAATTAATTTGATATGAATCTCCAGCTTTAATAAAAGCCAGAATTTTATAGATAATTATTTCATAAGTGGCAAAATCTAATAACGATGTAACGCTTGAGGTAATTTTAAAATTTTTATTTATTAACTTTATATTTTTAAAATTTTCAATAAGTTGAATCCAGGATTTTTCAGTATCTTTATTCAAAAAATGAGATACAAGGTTTGTTGTTTTTTCTTTGTGATCTACAATTAAGGCCCAGTCATATATACCAACCATCATCAATGGCATACCAACATGATCTTTATTATCATATTGAGAATATATACTGCTCAACTCGTAAGAAAAGTAGCCTATAGCTCCACCTGTGAATGGTAATATAGTATTTTGAATTTTAAATCTGGAAAGAATCTCTTCTAAAATATCAAAAGCATTTGCATTTGATGAATTCTTAATACCGCCCTCTTCTACGCTAACACCATTTTCATCTGCTATGATTTTTATAAATGGATTACTTACAATAATGTCATATCTTGATTTTTCAAGAGTATTTATATCTGTATTACTTTGAATGCCGCTATCTAGATAAAAAGACCATGGACAGTCTGCTACAGCTTCGAAATAAATTGAGCTATCAGAAAAATAGGGTAATGGAATATTTTTTATGTTATTCAACGGCTGTTGACACTTAAACTTATGATATGAAATTATATGCCGATTAAATGATTAAGGGCGCCAGAAGCGCCCTTAATCATTTAATCACAATTACAAATTTACTTTTATTCTAAATTTGCATGAATAACGCGCATTCCTTCTTCAGTCAGGCCTTTTCCGTCCATCAATTCTGAAATTACCGCTTCAAGATAGATCAATGTAGATAACTCAAATGTTGTTCCCATAGGCATGCCTTTAGTGAGTCCAAACGCGTCATCATTCCCAATTTGAACGGTTAAATCAGCCATATCTGACATTGGTGATTTGTTTTTCATTGAAATTACAATGATCTTAGCGCCTTTTGATTTAGCTGTTTCAAGAAGTGGCAAAAGTGTTTTTGTGCCACCAGAACCAGAAATCACAACAAATAAATCACCTACTTTAATCGCTGGCGTTACAATTTCACCCACCATATTCACTTGATATCCACTATGCATAAGACGCATTGCAAAAAAACGTGAAACAAGGCCAGATCTTCCAGCGCCACCTACAAAAATACGTCCCGCTTCATCAATAAGCTTAAGAAGCTTAGCTGCATTACTTTGTTCAGTCACAGCTAAAACACTTGAAATTTTATCTAATATTAATTTTTGATGCATGTTTTACCCTTTTAAAAAAATAAATAGTATATAAAAAAAATCCCGACTCATTACTAAGTCGGGATTTGATTTAGATCATTAACAATTGTTTCTTAACAATTATCCATGCGCAATTTTTGTGATTTCTGCAGCAGCAGCAGCAGGATCAGCAGCGCCATAGATTGCTGCACCAGCAACAATAATTGAAGCACCAGCATCTTTAACTTGCTTAGTTGTAGCAGCTTTTACGCCACCAGCTACTGAAATTTTAACGCCAGTTTTTAAACCAGCAATCATAGCTAAGTCAGCAAATGGTGTGTGGCCAGCAGCTTGTGCGTCAAGACCAGTGTGAACACCAATAATTTGTACGCCTGCAGCAACACATTCTCTTGTTAAAGCTTCTTTATTTGGAACGTTGATCATATCAACTTGAACTTCTTTACCATATTTCTTAGCAGCAGCAACAAAGCCCTTGATTGTAGCAATACCTGAAACGCCAAGTACTGTACAAATATCTGCACCAGCCTTATAAAATGGCTCAGACTCATATTCACCCGCATCCATTGTTTTTAAGTCAACAAGGATTTTGTTTTTTGGGAATTTAGCTTTTAAAGCTTCAAGAAGCTTGATACCGTTATGCTTAATGCATGGTGTACCAATTTCAAGGATGTCTACGTGCGGAGCAACTTTAGTTGCTAACGCGATTGTACCGTCAAAATCTAGTGAATCTAATGCCATTTGTGTTAAAGCCATGGTTTTTTCTCCGTATTTATTACAAGTTTTCTAAAAAAGTTCGTTGCTAAAAGTGAAGTAAGAACTTCATGAAGCAGGAATACGATCATATATGGCTAATCATCTTATGTCAATAATTAACCTTGCTGATTATATAGTTATTACATGTCATTTTCATGACAAAGAAGACTTCTTATAGCTTCTCGTTCAATGCTGTTTCAAGTTTATTTTGATCCACTACGAAACCACGAATGCCTTCCGCAAGTTTCTCAGTTGCCATAGCGTCTTCATTCAACACAAAACGAAATTCATCTTCTGTCATCTTAGCGGGTGCTGTTTTTGAAGCACCGTTATCTTTAAGTACACGAGGTAAATCGCCTTGTGTCGCTTCAAGTTCTTGAAGTAGGTTTGGTGCAATTGTCAAACGATCACAACCTGCAAGTGCCGTAATTTCACCAATATTTCTGAATGAAGCGCCCATCACCACTGTTTTATAGCCATGCTCTTTATAATAAGCATAAATTTTTCGAACTGAAATTACGCCTGGATCTTCTTCTGAGCTGTAAGTAGTGCCTGTTTTAGCTTTATACCAATCGAGGATACGACCCACAAATGGTGAGATAAGGAATACGCCAGCCTCAGCACATGCGCGAGCTTGGCCAAAACCAAAAAGAAGCGTTAAGTTACAATTAATACCTTCTTTTTCTAAAATCTCTCCTGCTTTGATACCTTCCCAAGTAGATGCAAGCTTAATAAAGATACGATCATTCTTAATACCGGCCTCATTATAAAGTGCAATAAGTTTTCTGCCTTTTTTTACCATAGCATCGATATTGAATGATAAGCGTGCATCAACCTCGGTTGAAATGCGTCCAGGGATGTGTTTGAGAATCTCAAGACCTACAAGCACCGACAACTTATCTGCTGCATCTTCAACCTGCTGCGCCTTATTGCTGCTTTTTGATTTTGCATAAGCAATAGCTTCTTTAATCATAGGTTCGCATTGTGGAAGTGTGCTTGCCTTGAGAAGTAAAGATGGATTGGTTGTCGCATCGTAAGGTTTTACTGTTTTAATTGCTTCAACGTCACCTGTATCTGCAACGATCGTTGTCATGCCTTTTAATTGCTCTAATAATGTTGCCATTGCTTTAAATCTCCAAAAAATGATATCTTCGAAATCGGAGGATAAATTATATATGAATTGACTCTCAATCCTAAGATTTCAAAACATGTTTTACGCTTTAAATCACTAATTTTTGAGTAAACCTAGCATTTCTTCATAAAAATAAATATAAATATTACATTTTAATAAAAATTAACAGACTTTAATGCTTTTTAA
>SHXT01000006.1 GCA_009693175.1 Candidatus Methylopumilus sp. | reverse complement strand
TGATGTGACTTTCTTTACCTGACGATCTGCCGTAATCAGCAAGTGCACGCCTTATTCTCGCTCGCTCTGCGGGTGATAATTCGCTATTTTCTTTAAGTTTATTAAGCTCAGTACCGACAGAGGAGTTTGTGTCTGGCTCAACCTTTTGCACTTGATTATTTGCACCACCAAAAGCCTTCATCGAAAGGCTAAAAACAATAGCAATACAAAAAAAGAATATTTTTAAAAAATTAAACAATTAATTGATTTTTTTAAATAGAAAAGTTAATTATATTCGATCTTAAATGTAAATAATTTATTACATGAATAAAGTATATTTGTTTCTAATTGTAACAATAAATCATAATTGCTTTGATGTAAACTAGTACTTTAAGCTTAAATCGTAGTAAATAGATAGGCTAAAACTCATGACCACTAATCCAGCATCCATCTTAATCGTTGACGACGACCCAAAAATAAGAGATCTCACGAGCCAATATCTAATAGATCAAGGCTTAAAAGTCTATTCGGCCAATGGCGGCAAGGAGATGGATACCTATATTGCAACCCATCCTGTAAACCTTATTATTCTCGATCTCATGATGCCCGAAGAAGGAGGGCTAGCGATTTGCCAAAGACTGAGAGGGTCTGGAAATTTTACTCCAATCATTATTCTGACAGCTAAAGGTGATGAAATTGATCGCATTGTAGGTTTGGAAATGGGGGCAGATGATTATGTATCAAAACCCTTTAATCCGCGCGAGCTCCTTGCACGCATTAATGCTATTTTAAGGCGTAATGATTTAAAGCGAAACAAAAATACAGCATCCGAAAATATTGCATTTGGCCCTTTTATATTTAGTTCGGAATCTAGAAGTCTTACAAAAAATGGTACGTCTATTAACATTACTTCCGGTGAATTCGAATTATTAAAAGTTTTCATTGATCATCCACGTCAACCATTATCGCGTGATCAAATTATGCAGTTAGCGAAAGGACGTGAGCTTGATGTTTTCGATAGAAGTATTGATGTTCAAATATCAAGATTAAGAAGAATTCTTGAGGAAGATCCAGCCAGTCCTAAATTCCTTCAAACCATGTGGGGTTTTGGATATATTTTTGTTCCAGATGGTGACGTCGCACATTGAAGTTTATTCCAAATACACTTCTCGCTAGATTCCTTATTCTCATTGCAACTGTATTGATTGTTGCACAAATTGTCACAATTCGTATATTTGATCTCTTTGAAAGAGGACCTCGAGCTGAAGCAGTTGCTCAGGAAATTGAGACAGTTGTTAATTTCACTAGAGCATCTCTTATTTCATCAAGAGAAGATAAAAGACTTGAGCTTCTTTCTGAATTATCGACTAAAGGTGAAATTAGAATTTACCCAGCTTATTATTTTGAAGATATTGAGCCCCTAACCCCAGATCCTTTTTTAAAAGTTGTCGTAAGTAAACTCAAAGAAAGGCTCGGAGAAAATACCATCGTGATTACAAATCACTATGGTATCCCTGGTCTTTGGGTAAGTTTTTCCATTGATCAGGATGAATTTTGGGTAGTCATCCCTACGCCAGGTGACAGGCCATTTCCTTGGCATTGGGTAGGCTGGGGCATTATTGTAGCTTCACTCTCTATTATTGGTGCTTACGCCACTGCAACAAGAATCAATCGCCCATTAAATCTTTTAATTCAAGCAATAGAAAGGCTTAAAAAAGGTGAGTCTCCTAAAAAACTCCCTTTGGATAGCGTGAGTGAGTTTCAGGTAATGAGTAAAACTTTTAATGACATGGCAGAAAGTCTTACTAAAGTTGAACAAGAAAGAAAACTTCTTTTAGCTGGCATTTCTCATGACGTAAGAACACCTTTAACAAGGCTTCGCATTGCCATTGAAATGCTGCCCAAAAAAATTGCACTAAACTTAAAAAAAAGTATGGAAGAAGATATAGTTGAAATTGATAGTATTCTTAATCAGTTTATCGATTACGTTCGCGGTTTTAACCAAGAAATTAAATTAACTACAAATTTAAATGATTTTTTTAATCATTTAAAAGAACAACATAAAATACTCAGCCATAACATTGTCTTAATAAGTAATCATAAAGTGCCTATTTTTTATGACATTAGACCTGTTTCATTTAGAAGACTATTTGATAATTTAATTAATAACGCATGCTCTTACAGTCAAGGAGAAGTGTTAATTACACTTGCAAAAAATAAAGACAGCATATCAATTCGTATTCTAGATGAAGGGCCCGGTATACCTCTTGAAGAAATTAAGCGCTTACTTAAACCATTTGAACGTATGGATGAAGCAAGAGGTAACAGTGAGGGATTTGGTCTTGGACTTGCAATTGCTGAGCGTATTGTTCAATCACATGATGGAAAGTTAATCATTTCTAATCGCACAAAAAAAGGTTTGGAAGTTAAAATTCTTCTTCCTCTCATTAGCGAAAGTTAATTAAACCAATTTAATTTTTTACGAAGCTTAACGACATTTCCAATAATAATAAGTGATGGTGTTTTTAATTTTTTTACTTCAACTTTACGAATAATATTGAAAAGCGTTCCTGTTACTACTTTTTGATCTGAAGTGGTACCTTGTTCAACTACAGCAATTGGTAAATTTTTCTTGGCACCATGCGCTATCAATTCACTTGATATTGTTGGCAAAGCTAAAAGTCCCATATATACCACTATCGTTTGACTGGGCTTTGCAAGGGACTCCCAATCCAATGTAAGGTACTCATTCTTCATATGTCCTGTCACAAATGTACAAGATTGAGCATAGTCTCTATGTGTTAAAGGAATACCTGCATAACTTGCAACGCCATTCGCAGCAGAGATGCCAGGAACTACTTGGAACGGAATTTTGTGATCCATAAGCATTTCAATTTCTTCACCTCCCCTACCAAAAATAAAAGGATCGCCACCTTTTAGGCGTAAAACTCTCATACCTTTTTTTGCAAGCTTAACAAGTAGGTGATTAATTTTTTCTTGTGGCATGGTATGTCGATCTCTTTCTTTGCCTACATAAATAAGTTCTGCATCTCGCCTCACAAGGTTTAGTACATCTTTACTAATCAGTTTGTCGTACAAACACACATCTGCTCTTTGCATTAAATGAAGAGCTCTAAAAGTTAATAAATCAGGGTTGCCTGGGCCACCACCAACAAGAAAAACTTCGCCATGATTTTTTTGTATTTTGCTTTTCTTAGCTAAAGTGATTAATTGCTGGCCGCTTAATTTTTTCGTTTGATTGAGAAACTGACGCACTAAAGGATGATCAATAAAACCTTCCCAAAAAATTCTTCTGGACTGTATTGTGTGATGTCTCTTTTTAATGACCTCTCTCATGGAGCCCATCACTAAAGCAAGTTTAGCAAAACTATGGGGAATTAAAGTCTCAATTTTTTCTCGCACAAACTTAGCTAATACAGGGGCGTTACCTTCGCTAGAAATGGCAATCAATAAAGGGGATCGATCAATAATAGAACCCATCGTGAATGTACAAAGCGAAGGCTCATCTACAACATTAACTGGAATATTTAAATCTTTGGCAGTTTTTGATACCAAACTATTCACTTTTTTGCTATTTGTCGCCGCAACAACAAGCGTCATTTGCGTTAAATCATTTTTATCAAATGCCTTAAGTTTTACATTAATCTTTTTTTGACCATGGTATTGATGAAGCTTTTTGCATAGTTTTGATGAAATGACTGTAATCTTTGCATTCGCTTTAAGTAACATATCAATCTTTCTTAAAGCAACATCCCCGCCCCCCACAACAAGTACGGGTCTATTAGTTAACTTGATAAAAATAGGAAGACTTTTCATAACCTTATTTTACATGCTCATTGAAAGATAATTCTTATCTAAAATACAATAATTTACCTGTATTATTAATGACTTAAACTCACTATACTTACAGTCTTCCTATTTTGATACTTTACCTATCTACTTAAAGTTTTATGCTTAAAAAAGTTTTTATTAAAACCTTCGGTTGTCAAATGAATGAGTATGACTCATCAAAAATGCAAGATATCCTAAATAAAGTGCATGCAACTTCCAAAACCGAAGACCCTAAAGATGCAGATTTAATTATCTTAAATACATGCTCAGTCAGAGAAAAAGCTGAAGAAAAAATTTATAGCCATCTTGGCGAATATGAAACACTTAAAAAAAATAATCCTAACTTGTTAATTGCAATTGGCGGTTGCGTCGCGAGTCAAGAAGGTCAAAATATTCTTAAGCGTGCCCCCTTTGTAGATCTCATTTTTGGACCACAAACACTTCATCGCCTGCCTGATTTGTTGGCTAAAAGAAAAAAAGCTGGCATATCGCAAGTGGATATCTCTTTCCCTGAAATAGAAAAATTTGATCATCTTCCTATCCCAACCGTATCAGGTTCTTCAGCCATGGTTTCAATTATTGAAGGATGTAGTAAATATTGTTCCTTCTGTGTGGTTCCCTATACAAGAGGTGAAGAAATTTCAAGGCCTCTTGAAGATATACTGGCCGAAGTTGTTCACTTAACAACCCTGGGTGTTAAAGAAATCACTTTACTTGGTCAAAATGTAAATGCCTATCGCTCAATAACTAAGCATGGGCATCCTGCTGACTTAGCATTACTGATTGAATATATTTCTGAAATTGATACTATTGAACGTATCAAATTTACAACTAGCCATCCAAACGAGATGACTGATAATCTTATTGATTGTTTTGGTAAATTTCCTAAACTTGCAACGCATCTTCATTTGCCTATTCAATCAGGCTCTGATCGAATACTCACCGCAATGAAGAGAAACTACACCGTGCTTGAATATAAAAACATTATTAAAAAACTGAAAAAAAAATGTCCCGATATTTCAATTAGTTCAGATTTTATTGTCGGATTCCCTGGTGAAACAGATGCTGATTTTGAACTTACCAAAAAAATTATACAGCAAATTGAATTCGATTTTAGTTATAGTTTTTTATATAGTCCAAGACCTGGCACACCTGCTTCTTACATTCATGACGAAACACCTCATGAAATTAAATTAAAAAGATTGAATGAATTACAATTCATGAATGAGGCACAGGGCAAAACTATTAGCCATCGTATGTTAGGTTCAATACAACGCATTCTTATTGACGGACAATCATGGAAGAACCCTAAAGAGATAGCAGGCAAAACTGACAATAATAGAGTGGTTGATCTTAAAGCTAACAAATCTTTTATTAATCAATTTGTAAACGTTAGGATTACAGAAGTTACTTCCAAAAGACTTCGCGGAGAAATTATTTAAATGAGCATGAAATTTAATTTACCTTCTGACAATAATCATCAATTGTCTAATCTATGTGGTGCACTAGATCAAAATCTAAAACAAATTGAAGCGGTACTTGAGGTAGAAATTTCTAGGCGTGGTTCAAATTTTATTGTAAATGGGGCTTTAAAAAATACGAAAGTTGCAGCCACGCTTATTCAAAATTTTTATAAAAAAGCAAATAATCAGATTGAGCTTGAAGATATTCAATTAGGTCTTGTAGAAATTAATAAGTTTAATAATACCAGTAAAAAAATTACAGAAAATAACGAACTAAAAACTAAAAGAGCTGACCTTCGAGGAAGGACTCCACGTCAAAATGAATATCTAAAAAATATTCAAGATTTTGATGTAACTTTTGGCATAGGCCCTGCAGGCACAGGCAAAACATATTTAGCTGTTGCAAGTGCTGTCGATGCAATTAATCGAGATAAAATTAAGCGTATTGTTTTGGTAAGGCCCGCTGTGGAAGCAGGCGAAAGACTTGGGTTTTTACCGGGCGACTTAGCACAAAAGGTGAATCCTTATTTAAGGCCCCTTTATGATGCGCTTTACGATCTAGCAGGTTACGATAATATTCATAAAATGATAGATAAAAGCA
Organism: Candidatus Methylopumilus sp.; assembly: GCA_009693175.1. Lineage (GTDB taxonomy): Bacteria > Pseudomonadota > Gammaproteobacteria > Burkholderiales > Methylophilaceae > Methylopumilus. The sequence continues at coordinate 71,087 of SHXT01000006.1, read as the reverse complement.
TCATAGAAATAGCTCCTTTAGCCTATATGAGGGGCCGTACACTTAATCAAAGCTTTATTATTTTAGATGAAGCTCAAAATACGACGCCCGAACAAATGAAAATGTTTTTAACACGTATAGGATTTGGCTCAAAAACTGTAATTACAGGAGATATCACTCAAATTGATTTAGCCAAAGGTCAAAAAAGTGGATTAATTGAAGCAAAAAAAATATTATCAAAGGTTAAAGGTATTGCATTCACTCATTTCTTATCTGAAGATGTTGTAAGACACCCGCTAGTGCAAAAAATTATTAATGCATACGAAAATTTTGAAAAAAAGAAAACAAGTAGTTAAATTTAAATGCAGCTCAAACCAATTATTTCAATACAAGATATGGTTCATAAAAAACCAATCCTTAAAAAAACGCAATGTCTTAAATGGCTTATACCTATTGTCGATAAAAATGCCGAAATTACGATTAGAATTGTAGGTAGTAATGAATCAAAAACCTTAAATACCATGTATTGTAAAAAGAAATATGCTACTAATGTGCTTTCTTTTTTGATTAATGATAGTGCACATTTAATAGGTGATATTGTGCTTTGCGCACCACTTATTGAAAAAGAGTCTATAGATCAATTCAAAAACCTTGAAGCGCATTATGCTCACCTTGTTATCCATGGCGCTCTTCATTTATACGGTTATGACCATATAAATAAAAAAGATACTGATATTATGGAAGCTAAAGAAACCAAAATTTTAACTAGCCTTGGCTATAAAAATCCTTATTTTATTTATCAGACCAAATCGCAATGAGCGAATCAAAAAAATCTAAGCTGTTAGAACGTCTTAGTCATGCTCTCTCAAGAGAGCCAAAAGATCGTGAGCAACTTTTCGAATTACTAAAATCTTCTTATGAAAAAAATTTAATGGATGGCGATTCTCTTTCTATGATTGAGGGTGTACTCCAAGTCTCTGAAATGCAAGTTCGAGATATTATGATTCCGAGATCTCAAATGGATGTCATTGATATCTCGCATATCCCAGAAAAGTTTATTCCATTTATTATTGAGACAGCTCATTCACGCTTTCCGGTAATCGAAGACGATAAAAATGATGTCATTGGTATTTTGCTGGCTAAAGACCTTCTTAAATATTACGCAGGCGATGATTTTGAAATCAGGGATATGTTACGCCCCGCCATATTTATTCCAGAATCCAAAAGACTCAATGTACTTTTAAAAGAGTTTAGAGGTAGCCGAAATCATATTGCTATTGTCGTGGATGAATACGGCGGGGTTTCTGGCATGGTAACGATTGAAGATGTCTTGGAGCAAATTGTTGGTGATATTGAAGATGAGTTTGATTTTGATGAAACCGAAGATAATATTATTCAAGATAAAAATGGTCACTATCGCGTCAAAACATCCACCGAAATTGATGATTTTAATGAGTACTTTGGCTCTCGTTTTAGCAGTGAAGAATTTTCAACGATAGGCGGTCTGATTATTCATGAATTTGGTCATCTCCCAAAACGAGATGAAAAAATAGCTTTTCATGGATTCAAAATCACCATACTTCGGGCTGATAGTCGAAAAATCTACTCCATACTGCTTGAAATTGACACTCCAATCAAAAGTGTATAATTTTTTGAACTAATCGCTTTAATTTTTTTCTAAATTTTTTAGGAATGTTTGATGAAAAAACTTTTTTTTACTCTACTTTTAATAGCCTCCCAATGGACTTATGCTAATGAATCTATCATTGACAAAAATACTCTTCCTGTAGAGGAAAAAGCTTTTATAGATGCCATCAGTCGTTTTAACAAAGAAGAAATTCTAAAAGCGCTTGGGGAGCCAATGTCAAAAGAAGATATTAAGATGAAGTCTTCTGAGGAAATTGTAGCTTCCGTTTGGCGATATCATCACATTAATACCGCGGAAAATGGTACTTATTATCCTACAACAGAATTAGATTTTTTAGATGAATTTGTAGAAACTGTTGTTTTTCAAAATAACAATGGCGACTCTGCATCAAATCCATCACAAACTTATAAAATTCAAAAGCCTTAAATTACTTTTAAGGCTTTATTTTCAATAATTCAGTACAATTGTCTTAAATGACATTCTGTACTTTGAAGAAACTTAATCTTCCTTTTTTTGTAGTTAGCTTAATTGCACTCGGAGCGCTTTCAGTTCTGAGTTTTGCGCCTTTTAACTATTCTCTGATTTCTCTTTTTTCGTTAAGCGTTCTCTTTTACATCTGGCGCCAACTAAATAATTCAAAACATGCATTTCTATCAGGCACTTTCTTTGGTTTAGGTTTGTTTGGATGTGGTATCTCATGGATTTATATTAGCCTTAATGTATACGGTGGCATGCCTCCACTACTTTCTTTGCTTGCTACTTTTTTATTTTGTGCTTTCTGTGCTTCGTTCATTGGCTTCATCGGTTGGTTTTCTGTGCATCGAAAATTAAATTTTATTTTAACTCCTTTTATTTGGACCTTCATTGAATGGATGAAAGGATGGGTCTTTACAGGATTCCCATGGCTTACAATGGGCTATTCACAAATTTCATCAAGCCCACTCTCCGGCTTTCTCCCATTAGTTGGAATATATGGCGTAACGTTTATATTGACTAGCTTAGCCCTTACGTTAAGTTTTATACCTTTACATAAACATAAAAACTCACAACTTCTAAAATTAGGCTTTGTATGTATTATTTTTATATTGGGGAATTTTTTAAAACAAATAGAGTGGACTGATCCTATTGGTGAGCCTATATCTATATCATTGATTCAAGGCAATATTGCTCAAGACAATAAGTGGCAAAAAGAAACTATCACACAAACGTTGGATATGTATCAAACGCTCATCCAAGAAGCAAAAGGTGAAATCATCCTCTTACCAGAAACTGCTTTGCCATTACTCATAGAATATATCCCACATACATTTATAGAGTTAAGTAAAACGCATGCGCTTAAAAATAAAGGCAATATTTTAATGGGAGCTATTCAACGAGAAGGTACATCATACTTTAATGTGGTATTTAATTTAGGCAAAGATTTGCCTCAGGTTTATCAGAAATCTCATTTAGTACCTTTTGGTGAATTTATACCTCTTAAATTCCTCTTTCAATATATCTACATGCATTATCTCAATATACCAATGAATGATTTAACAAGAGGCGATGTTCATCAACCCCTCATGAATATCGGCAATCAAAAAATTGCTTTTAATATTTGCTATGAGGATGTTTTTGGTGAGGAAATCATCAATGCACTTCCTTCTGCAACCTTACTTGCCAACGTAAGTAATGATGCTTGGTATGGAAGATCAATTGCCGCCTCACAACATTTACAATTTTCTCAAGCAAGGGCAATTGAAACTGGAAGAATGATGATCCGATCTACCAATACGGGTGTAACAGCAATTATTGATCAACATGGTGCAGTGAAAGAAATACTCCCAACATTTTCAGAAGGCATTCTTGAGGGTTCTGTGCAGGGATTCCAAAATGCAACACCTTATGTTCGCTTTGGTAATTGGCCTGTCATTACCTTATGTTTGATAGTTCTTATAGGTTGGATTAGTAGGCATTCAAAACTTTTATCAACATTGAAAAAGAAGTAGAATGCTTGAATTAGAGATCAACTCATTATGCAATTAACCTTTCAAGACATCCTTCTCAAGTTGCAAAATTATTGGGCTAACGAAGGATGCGCAATTCTTCAGCCTTATGATATGGAAGTGGGTGCCGGAACTTCTCATACAGCAACTTTTTTAAGATCACTTGGACCTGAACCCTGGAAAGCCACTTATGTTCAACCAAGTAGACGTCCCAAAGATGGTCGTTATGGTAAAAATCCGAATAGACTTCAACATTACTATCAACTTCAAGTTGTTTTAAAACCATCCCCATTAAACATTTTAGAGCTTTACCTAGGCTCACTTAAAGCGCTTGGCTTTAATCTCAAAGAAAATGATATTCGTTTTGTAGAGGATGACTGGGAAAATCCAACGCTTGGAGCTTGGGGCTTGGGATGGGAAGTTTGGCTGAATGGAATGGAAATCACTCAATTCACTTACTTCCAACAAGTCGGAGGTATTGATTGCAAACCTATTACTGGTGAAATTACTTACGGCCTTGAAAGACTTGCAATGTATATCCAGGGTGTCGATAACGTTTATGATCTAACTTGGACTGGTAATTTAAAATATGGTGATGTATTCCTACAAAATGAAATTGAACAGAGCGCTTACAACTTTGAACATAGTGATACTGAATTCTTATTTGAAGCATTTACTGCCCACGAAAAACAAGCTCATCATCTTGTTAATCAACATTTAGCTCTGCCCGCATATGAGCAAGTATTAAAAGCTGCTCACTCTTTCAATCTTTTAGACGCGAGAGGTTCAATCAGCATTACTGAAAGAGCAGAATATATTGGACGCATTAGAAATCTAGCTAGGAATGTTGCGACTAGCTATCTTACAAGCCGTGCAAATTTAGGTTTTCCTTTAGCCGATAAAAATCATGCAAAAGAAATCATCGATCAACTCAATACAAAAAAGACTGCTAAATCGTGAAATTAGATAATTTACTTATTGAGCTTTTGACAGAAGAGCTACCCCCCAAATCACAAAAGCAACTTGGCATTACATTCGCAAAAAGTATTAAAGAATTTCTTATAAAACAAAATCTCTCAACCGAAGCATCAGAAGCATCTGTTTTTTCTACCCCGCGAAGAATTGGTATCCATCTTAAAAATGTTAAAGATATAGCTGAAGATCAAAATACATCTGTCAAATTAATGCCGGTCTCCGTTGGCTTTGATACTAATCAAAAACCAACAGAAGCTCTGTTAAAGAAATTAAGCGCTATCGGCTTAGATGAAAAAGCTATCAATCGTGTCATTAAAAAAAATGAAAATAATGTTGACGTTTTATATATTGATAAAAATATTGAAGGTACGAAACTAAAAGATATTATTTCTGAATGCATCTCGTCTAGCCTGACGCGTTTACCTATTAAAAAAATGATGTCCTACCAACTCTCGGATGGATGGACTACGGCTAATTTTGTACGTCCAGTTCATGGATTAATTGTACTTCATGGATCTGATATCGTTCACGCAAATGTCTTGGGTATTAAATCTAATCGAACAACCTTGGGCCATCGGTTTGAAACAACAAAAGATATCATTGAAATTAAACACGCCGATCAATATGTAAGCCAAATGAAAACCGAAGGATCAGTCATTGTTTTATTTGAAGAAAGAAAAGCACTTATTAAAAATGGGCTTAATAAAAAAGCAGCAGCATTGTCGAATGAACTCACCCCCATTGATGATGAAGAGCTTCTTGAAGAAGTCACATCACTTGTTGAACATCCAAATATTTTGGTAGGAAAATTTGAGTCTAAATTTCTTGAAATACCGCAAGAATGTCTTATCTTAACCATGAAAGCCAATCAAAAATATTTTCCTTTGATTGATAAGAATAAAAAACTCGCAAATCAATTTTTAATTGTTTCAAATATCTCGCCTAAAAATACTGATCTCATAGTCCAAGGAAATGAAAAAGTCATTAGGCCTAGACTATCAGATGCAGAATTCTTTTTCACACAAGATAGAAAAAAACCTCTTAAAGAGTATCTTTCGCAGCTCGCACACATCGTTTACCACAACAAACTTGGATCGCAATCTGATAGGGCTAGTAGAGTAAAAATTATCGCATCGCTCATTGTAAAAACTTTAAATCAATCTAAATTACTTGATGCTACTCTTCTCGCATCTGACTTATCTAAAGCAGACTTATCCACAAATATGGTCGGTGAGTTCCCTGAGCTTCAAGGTATTATGGGTAGATATTATGCGCTCAATGAAAATATTTCAGAGGAAGTGGCATTTGCTATTGAAGATCATTACAAGCCAAGATTTTCTGGTGACACACTTCCAAGAAGTACTGTGGGTGATATCGTTGCGATTGCTGACAAAATTGAAACTTTAATAGGTTTATTTAGTATTGGCGAAAAACCTTCTGGTGATAAAGACCCTTTTGCGCTTAGACGTCAGGCTATTGGTATTATTCGGATTCTGATCGAAAAAAATATTGATTTAAACTTAAATACAATTATCTCCGAATCTATTCGAGCTACTCAATTAAGTGAGTCTAAAGATCTTAATCCTTTTATTTATGACCGCCTTTCTAATTTTCTTAAAGAACAAGGATATGCTGCACTAAATATTGAAGCGGTATTAGCAATAGAATCAGGGCAGATTAATGAGATACCTAAAAGACTCAATGCCATTAAAGAATTTTTACTTTTACCCGAATCTAAGGACTTAGCATCAGCTAATAAAAGAGTGGGCAATATCCTTAAGAAAGCTGATCTTAAAACAACTTTAAAAATTAATTGCTCCTTACTCAAAGATGAAGCTGAGATTAGTCTTCATAAGACACTAGATGCAGTAGACGCTGAAGCAAGAAAACAATATCAGGCAAAAGATTATTCAGGCTCACTTAAATTGCTTTGTAAGCTCAAAAATCCAATTGATCAATTTTTTAATGATGTTATGGTGAATGTAGAAGATGAATCCCTCAAAATGAATCGACTCGCACTGCTTGAAAAACTTTATTCAGCAATGAATTTAGTTGCTGACCTATCTAAACTTTCTTCTTAACTTATGAAATTAGTCATTTTAGATAGAGATGGTGTCATTAACGAAGACAGTGTTAATTTTATTAAAACACCTAACGAATGGATTCCAATTCAAAATAGTCTGGAATCTATTGCACTTCTCAATCAATCTGGTTTTAAAGTGGTGATAGCAACAAATCAATCAGGCATTGGTCAGGGTTTATTTGATATATCAGCTTTAAATCTCATTCATGAAAAAATGTTTAGGCTTCTTTCTCAACAAGGTGGTCATATTGATGCTGTATTCTTTTGCCCTCATACAGCGGAAGAAAATTGTAATTGTCGAAAACCCAAACCGGGCATGCTAGAAGAAGTCGCCCGTCGATTCTCAGTAAATTTAAAAAAAGTTCCTGCAGTAGGTGATTCTTTAAGGGATTTAAAAGCTTTTGATCAAGTGGGTGCTCAACCTATCCTTGTTAAAACAGGTAAAGGCGAAGAAACACTTGCCAAAGGTGGATTACCAAAAAATACATGGGTCTGTGAAAGTCTCGCTGAAGCAACACAGAGAATTATTTCAGAATATGCTTAATTTAAAATAATGCTTTATTTACGATCCATCATTTTTCTTATTGGGATGTGGATTTTTACAATTCCATTTACGATTGCATCCCTTCTCACCTTCCCTTTTCCGCCTATCGCGAGATATAAATTTATTTCAATTTGGGCAAAAACAATGTTATATTGGCTTCGAATTTCCTGTAATCTAAATTTTGTTGTCAAAGGGGAGCAAAACATAGGTTCTACAGTATCGATTGTACTTTCCAAACATCAATCAGCATGGGAAACTCTTGCTTTTCAAAAAATATTTCCTCCGCAAGTTTGGGTCCTTAAAAAAGAATTATTATGGGTTCCATTCTTTGGATGGGGCCTAGCAATGACATCGCCAATTGCCATTAATCGCAAGGCTGGCCAAAAATCTCTAGAACAAATACTCACACAAGGTCTTGATCGGCTTAAAAAAGGCTTCTGGATTGTTATGTTTCCTGAAGGTACTCGCATACGCCCAGGAGAAAAAGGTAAGTATCATATTGGTGGCGCTTGGGTTGCATCAAAAACAAAAACTCAAGTCATTCCTGTAGCTCATAATGCAGGTTTATTCTGGCCAAAAAATTCAATCCTTAAAAAACCTGGAGTTATCCAGGTGAGCATTGGGAAACCAATTGATGTAAAAGATAAAGATCCTGGTCAAATTATTGCGCTGGCTGAAAATTGGATTGAAAAGGAAGTTTTACATTTAAATGATTAATTTAAAACCTACCAACCTTGAACTCTTTTTGCCTAGCGGCAAAAAAATTAAATATCTCCTTAAGAGAAGAAATCGAAGAACTATAGGATTGAAAGTTGATCATGAAGGGCTTATCATTCATGCTCCTATTCTTATTCCAAGATCGCGCATTGAAGAACTCATCATGCCAAAGCTTGATTGGATTCAAGAAAAATTATCGCTTCAATTAAAACAAAAAAAGAAAATTAGCTGGAAAACGGGCGAACTCATTTATATTCTAGGTAATGGGATTATCTTAAGCTTTAAGGCAAGTAAGACAAATTCCGTATTACAAGATAAAGATGTGCTTCATATCGACACCAATCGCTTGAATGATCAACTTTATTCAGCGAAACTTGTTTCTAGATGGTTAAAAGAAAAAGCGTTTAAAGATTTTGTTCGGAGAGTAGAAGTATTCAGTGTCAAACTTAACGTCCACCCTTCAAATGTTTACTTGTCGAATGCAAAATCCCGATGGGGAAGTTGCAATACAAAAAAAGAAATTAGACTTAATTGGAGGCTCATTCAAGCGCCGCCTCATATCATCAATTATGTTATCTGCCATGAATTAGCACATCTTAAAGAAATGAACCACTCAAATCACTTCTGGGAAGAAATTGGAAAAGTTCTTCCTGAATACCGCTCTTCAGAAAAAGAACTTAAAACACTTTCTAACGACCTTTACCTTCTCGGTTAAATTAGTTTTACGAGGTCACTCGCTATATCTTCTGGCTTTTGTCCATAGTTCATATGCAGTTTAATTTTTCCGTGTTTATCAATTACATATAAACCCGCACTATGATCGATCGTATAGCCAGATTTACTTTGATCATTCACTTTTTGATAAAAAATCTTAAATTGACTGGTCACTTTCTCAATATCACTTTCTGAACCCGTAAGACCTACAAAACTAGCGCTAAATGTTGGAATAAATTTCTTTAAAACGTCTTCGGTATCACGAGATGGATCTAAAGTGATAAAAATGACCTGTATAGCTGAAGCCTTGTCTTTAAGTAACCCTATAGTTTTTTTTAGGTCTAACATCGTCGTAGGGCATATATCAGGGCAGTGAGTAAAGCCAAAAAATACAACAACAATCTTCTCTTTGTAATCCTCTAAAGTCCTTGAATGACCATTAAAATCTCGCAACTTAAAAGATGTGTCCATTTGGAAGGAACTGATATCCCTACCAATAAAACTTTCTTCATTAATTTTTTGACATGCGACAAGACAAGCTATAAGACTAAATAAAAATAGGATTTTTTTCATAATATATTTCTCAATAAAAGCGATTCATTTTATCATGTTAATAAATGGTAATAGACCTGACACAAACCTAACAGAGGTTCACCAATTTTATTTAAGGAAAACTATGGCAATCCCAACATCAATGGAAGATCGTGACGGACACATATGGTTTGATAACAAAATGACGCCTTGGCGAGATGCTAAGACTCATGTGCTCACACATACACTTCATTACGGCATGGGTGTATTTGAAGGAGTAAGGGCATATAAAACAGATCAAGGTACTGCCATCTTTAGACTTAAAGAGCATACAGATCGACTCTTCGGTTCCGCGCATATTCTGGGTATGAAAATGCCTTATGAAAAAAATGTCATTATGGATGCGCATAAAAAAGCTGTTAAAGAAAATAAGCTGGAATCAGCCTACATTAGGCCTATGGCATTTTATGGTGCAGAGGCAATGGGTATTTCTGCAAAAACTTTATCAACACACGTCATTATAGCGGCTTGGGAATGGGGTGCGTACATGGGGAAAGAAGCTTTAGAAAATGGTATTCGCGTTAAAACGTCTTCTTTTTCAAGGCATCATGTTAACGTCACGATGTGTAAAGCTAAAGCAAATGGTAACTATATGAATTCCATTTTAGCCCACCAGGAAGCCAGTCAAGATGGTTATGATGAAGCCTTATTGCTTGATGTAAACGGTTTTGTGACCGAAGGCTCAGGTGAAAATATATTTGTCGTAAAACATAATAAGCTCTTTACACCTGATCTCACCAGTGCGCTGGAGGGTATTACACGCGACACAATCATTCAGATTGCAAATGACTTAAAAATACCTGTGATTGAGAAAAGAATTACACGTGACGAGATTTATACTGCGGATGAAGCTTTCTTTACAGGGACAGCCGCTGAAGTGACACCTATCAAAGAATTAGATCGAAGAATGATTGGCGCAGGCCGTCGTGGAGATATGACAAAAGAATTACAAAGTATATATTTTGATGCTGTGACCGGAAAATCTAAAAAATATGAGGGCTGGCTCACTTACGTTTAAAAAATGAACAGTAAAACTATTAGTGTTGATAAAAAAAATCTTCCGTTATTTTGCCCTACGCAAAAAGAGAATTTATTTTCATCTCATCCAAGAGTCTTTTTAGATATTACTCAAACAGGAACTGTTTCATGCCCCTATTGTGGGACGACTTACAGGTTAAAATAAATTAAGCCCAAATACCTTTATAACTAAAGGTATTTAAATTTTGACTCCATAGTTTTTTAATCACTTGATCAGCATTTTGATCTAAACTATTTGACCAAAAATCTGTTACTCCTAAAGTGCCACTTTTATTTAACAAATTTTTTTCAGTGAGCACATGTTTTAGATGATTAGCAACAGCGTTGCCTGTGTCGACAATATGTATGTGATTCGGAATTAACTTTCGAATAGCAGGTTTTAAAAAAGAATAATGCGTACATCCTAAAACAAGTGTGTCGATGTCTTTTTTTAATAATGGATCAATGTATTTTTTTAAAAGCTCTTGAAGCTCCGCACTTTCTAAATCAGCTTTTTCAACAAGCTCAACAAGACCAAAACATGGCTGAGTTATAAAATGTATATCAGTCTCATGATGCGTTAAAAGTGCAGAGAATTTAGCACTCGATAAAGTGCCTGAAGTTGCTAATATTCCAATAATTTTGTTAGTTGAAATATTAGATGCTGGTTTAACTGCTGGCTCCATACCAATAATAGGATAATTAAATTCATCTCTAAGTATTTGAATTGAAGATGCTGTCGCAGTATTGCATGCAACAACAACTGATTTTACGTATTGCTTATTTAAAAATTCAAAAGCAGCCAGCACACGACTTGTAATTTCTACATTTGTTTTTTCACCATAAGGCGCATATTTTGAATCTGCAACATAAATAAAATATTCATTGGGCAAAAGCTCACGCATGCACTTAAGTACTGATATGCCGCCCACTCCGGAATCAATCACCCCAATAGGTTGATTTTGAGATAGATTCATGAATTCAATCCACGTTTTATTTAAATCTAAATATAGATGATAGTAAGCTTAATGTACAATAGATTAGAAAGGAAAATCATGGGTTACCGTTTATCAAAAATATTTACAAGAACTGGCGACAAAGGGTCTACAGGTCTTGGTGATGGGTCAAAAACTAAAAAATTTAGCGATCGTATTATAGCGCTAGGCGCAATAGATGAACTTAATTCAATGATTGGCTTAATGCTGACAGAGAATCTTCCTTCTAAAATTAATAAAATTCTAACAGTAATACAACATCACTTATTTAATTTAGGTGGTGAAATTTCTATGCCAGGACATCAAATTATTCAAAAAAAAGATGTGCTTGAACTAGAAAATATTATTACTACGTATAACAAAAACTTACCTCCTTTAAAAGAATTTATTCTTCCGGGTGGTTCCAGAGCTGCAGCATTTTGTCATATGGCAAGAACAATTTGCAGAAGGGCCGAGCAGGCAATATTTAAACTTAATTCAAAAAATAGTATTAATGCTTATTCGCTTCAATATATCAATCGATTATCTGATTTATTATTTGTATTGGCGAGAGTAATTAATAAACATAAAAAAGTTAAAGATGTTTTTTGGAAAAAAAACATTAGCTAATATAAATCTTAATTAATGTCCCCTACCCCACTTATACTTAAATCCTTTTTAAAAAAATTTAAGAAATCTAAAAAATCTAATTTTGAAATCGATTTTAAAAAAATCGATATTAATCTCATTAGTATTAATGCAATAAAAACAATCGATATACTTGAAGAAAATGGTTTTGAAGCTTACCTTGTAGGCGGAGCGGTGCGCGATCTTCTTTTTGGAATAAAGCCTAAAGATTTTGATGTGGTTACAAATGCAACGCCAGATCAAATACATCATTTATTCAGACGCTCAAGAATGATTGGAAGGCGCTTTAAATTAGTCCATGTAATTTATGGTCGAGAGATAATTGAAGTATCTACCTATCGATCACTGCAAAAAGAAATAGCCCAGCCTGACAGGTTCATAGTGATAGACGATAATCATTATGGAACGATTGAAGACGATGCCATGCGACGTGATTTTACGATTAATGCTATGTTTTATAGCCCCACGCATCAAAAACTCGTTGATTTTCATGATGGGCTGAATGATCTTAATCGCGGTATCATAAGGATAATTGGCAATCCTGAAAAGCGATATCAAGAAGATCCCATTCGTATACTTAGGGCCTTTCGTGTATGTGCAAAACTTAATATGTCTCTTAACGACACTTCGAGAGAGCCTATAAAAAAAATAGTGCCTTTACTTCATAACATTCCTCATTCCAGATTGTTTGATGAGGTAATTAAGTTTTTTTTAACAGGACACGCATTAGATAGTTATAGAATCATGCAAAATGAAAATATATATACACAATTTTTTTTAGCATCGCTCATTGACTCAAAAGAAACCAACCTTTTCATTGAAAATGGTCTTAAAAATACGGATTTTAGAATTAATAATGACAAATCTTGCAATCCTAGCTTCTTATTTTCATTTTTACTTTGGCACCAAGTCTATCCACTATGGAATCAATACAAACACGAACTTAAACACTCAATTGCTGCACTTAATCAAGCTATTGACGAAATCATTGAAAAACAAATTAAGCTCTTTCCTATTCACAAACGCTTTACAATTACCATGAAAGAAATATGGCGTTTACAGCCAAGATTTGAAAATCAATCACCAAAAAAAAAATATCGATTATTACTGCACCCAAGATTTAGAGCGGCTTATGATTTTATGTTATTAAGATGCGAGTCTAATCAACTTGATACAAAGATTGGCGAATGGTGGACCACATTTATTGACGCTGATAACCATGAAAAATCATTGATGGTTAAAAAACTGACGCTCAAATAATAAATAATGAATGCATTGGCTTACATTGCAGTAGGAAGTAATTTCGAAGATCCGTTGAATCATGTATTAACAGCATTTGATGAACTTGCAAAGCTACCTAAAAGTGAACTCATAAAGAAATCGAGTTGTTATTTAAGTAAACCACAAGGTTATGTAGATCAGCCAAATTTTATCAACGCAGTGGTCTTAATTAAAACAGATCTTACTCCCGAAATGCTTTTAACAGAATTACAATCTTTAGAAAATAAACATGGAAGGAAAAGATTATTTCCTAATGCGCCAAGAACTCTTGATTTGGATATTCTCTTTATTGAGGGTGTAGAAATAAAAACCTCTCTATTGACTATTCCACATGCAAGAATGCATGAAAGATCTTTCGTGATCTTCCCTCTTCAAGAAATTAATGCAAATATTTATATTCCACATATAGGAGATCTCGCTAAAATAGCCAAAGCATTAAACCCTAAAAGTGCTAAACGTATAACCTTATGAATATCTTTGATAAATTTCCTTATATTGTAGTTGAGGGCCCTATTGGCTCAGGAAAATCTACACTGGCAAAAATATTAGCGGATCGATTTTCAGTAAATTTTCTTAGTGAAAAGGCTGAACAAAATCCTTTTTTACCAAGATTTTATGAGGATATGAAGCGTCATGCACTCTCAACACAGCTTTTTTTTCTTTTTCAAAGAGCCGATCAAATCCAAAAAATCTTTCAAAAAGATATATTCAAAGAATCAACTGTTGCCGATTTCTTTTTAGAAAAAGATCCTATCTTTGCAAAAATTAATTTGGACGATGAGGAATTTAAGCTTTACCACCAAATTTTTTCTCACTTACAATTAAAAGTACCTAAACCTGACCTTATTATTTACATACAAACATCTATTGAAACATTACAAAATAGAATTAAAGAAAGAAATATTGATTATGAAACAAATATTTCTAGCGAGTATTTGGAAGAGGTTGCTGAATCTTATAGTCAATTTTTTCATAGCTATAATCATTCACCCATTCTTATTCTTAATAACGAAAATTTAAACATACTTAAAGATGAGCATGCGATAGATCTTCTAGTTGATAGAATTATTCATATCAAAAGCAATCGTGAGTTCTTTAACCCCCAGCTTATATGAATCTAAGATCGCTTAGTCTTATGAAAAAAAATGGTAAAAAAATTACCATGCTCACATGTTACGACGCCACGTTTGCATCTATCTTGGAATCTGTTGGTATTGATGCTATTTTGGTCGGCGACTCTTTAGGTATCGTGATTAAGGGAGATTCAAATACGCACAATGTTTCATTAGATGACATGCTTTATCATACTAAAGCGGTTTCGCAAGGCCTTAAATCTACTTTTATTATAAGTGACCTTCCTATCGGCACGTACAAAACAACAGAGCTTGCGTATCAAAGTGCATTAAGACTTATCGAAGCAGGTGCGCATATGGTAAAGCTTGAAGGTGATACATCACTAGCAGATACCATTCGACATTTAAAAGTAAAAGGTATAAGTGTGTGTGCTCACATAGGGCTCATGCCTCAAAATATTAAAGATTGCGATGCAGATAAAATAAAAGAAATTTTAAAAAATTCATCTGAAAAACTTCTAGAGGATGCAAAGGCGCTCGAAAAATCAGGTGCAGACATGATTGTTTTATCTTCAATTTCAGAAGATATTGCAAAAAAAATTACCCTAACATTGTCTATTCCAACCATAGGTTTTAATACTGGAAAAACATGTGATGGCGAAGTTTTTATTTTATATGACTTACTTATGCAGCCTCAAAGATCACATCATCTATATTTAGAAAATCAATTATCTCACGACAAGATTAATATCGTGCAAGATTTTCTTATGCAATTCATAAAAGATCATTCCTAATTCCCTAATATGCACGTCATTTATCATCAAGACGAATTAATTAAAGTATTAAGATCGCTACCTCGCATGGCATTTGTGCCTACAATGGGGAATCTCCATGAAGGACACCTTACACTTATTGAAGAAGCTAAAAAAAGAAAGGATCATGTGATTGTTAGTATTTTTATCAATCCTCTTCAGTTTAATTCAGAAGAAGATTTTCAAAAATATCCACGAACTTTGGAGCATGATTTATCTATGCTCAAAAAAATAAATGTGTCTTTTGTATTTACGCCATCTGAAAATGACATTATTGACAAGTCAAATACTATCCAAATTAATCTTCCTGAGATTGCTCATGACTTATGTGGTAAGTTTAGACCAGGTCATTTTAACGGTGTCGCAATTATTATTTGCAAACTATTTAATCTCATTCAGCCTGAGGTGGCTTTTTTTGGAAAAAAAGATTTCCAGCAATTGTTTTTAATTAAAGAAATAACACGTCAATTGAACTATCCGATAGAGATAATCGGTATAGATACAATTCGCGACCAAGATGGTTTGGCAAAAAGTTCGAGAAATAATTTACTCACAGCAGGGAATAGAAAAAAAGCACCTCAGCTATTTGAGATTATGAATAATATGAAAGAAAAAGTTATCGAAAAGTCGATGCCTATTAAAGAAATTGAAGAAACGGCAATCAAGCATTTAAATGGTTCCGGCTGGCTGGTCGACTACTTTTCTATTCGATCGGCTAAATCACTTCAAAAACCACTTCACGATGAAAATCATATGATTATCCTAGGCGCTGCAACTTTAGGGTCTGTTCGATTAATTGATAACATTGAATTTTGCATCCATCATTGAACTGGCTATAATAGGATATCCATTAGACTTAGTTTCGTAGCCTAAAATATGCAAAGAATCATGCTTAAATCTAAACTTCATCGCGTTCAAGTCACGCATTCAGAACTTGAATATGAGGGCTCATGTGCTATTGATGAAGCTTTGCTTGAGGCAGCTCATATTCACGAATATGAGCAAATTGCTATCTACAACATCAGAAATGGCGAGCGCTTTACAACTTATGCAATTAAGGCGCAAAGACATTCTGGTGTCATTTCCATTAATGGTGCTGCTGCGCATAAAGCTAATCCAGGGGATCTTGTGATTATTGCAACTTATGGAAATTATAATGAGCTTGAGCTTGAAAAATACAAGCCTATCTTTATTTACGTCAACGAAAAAAATCAGATTATTTCAAAAAAAGATTCTATTCAAATCCAGGCCGCTTAAATATCGATGACCGTTAACGATATTAAAAAAGCAGTGGTCGAAGCACTTGAGGACATCAAGGGATTTGATATCGAAGTTATCGACGTAAGAAAACTCACCACTATCACAAGCTTTATGATTATCGCAAGTGCTAACTCCACACGACAAACAAAAGCTCTCGCACACAACGTTTGTGAAAAAATGAAATCACTTAATATTCATATTAATGGAATTGAAGGTGAAAAAGAAGGCGAGTGGGTCTTGGTAGATGTTGATGAAGTGATCGTTCATATCATGGTGCCTACATCACGTGCCTATTACAATCTCGAACAATTATGGATTGAGCCTTCTAAAAAACAAACCCCTAAAAAAATTAGCTCTCTTCATTGAAAATTAAAATTATTGCTATTGGCAACAAAATGCTAAGCTGGATTAACGAAGCTTTTAAAAATTACATTTTAAGAATCACACATGAATTTTCTCCCTTACTTATCGAAATAAAGCCTGAAAAAAAATTTGCTTCTATAGAGCAGAAAAAATTAAATGAAGCACATAAAATTTTAGGATATCTTGATAAAGAATATTTAATTATTCTTGATGACAAAGGCACGCAATTTACGTCTAGTGAATTCTCCCAAAAATTAAAGTACTGGTCGGAAAATCTCAAAAGTATTGTATTTGTCATTGGTGGTGCTGAAGGCATTCATGAGGAAATTCTTAATAAAGCAAATCTCGTCTGGAGCCTTTCTAAGGCTACATTTCCTCATACTTTCGTGCGCGTCATGATTGCAGAACAATTATTCAGAGCATATTCAATCCTAGAAAATCATCCTTATCATCGTGAATAAAAGGCATAAGAATTCACTTGTATGGTTTAGAAGAGATCTACGCGATTATGATCATGCAGCTTTACATGCAGCACTTTACGAATCACAACATGTTTTTTGTATATTTATTTTTGATAAAGAAATCTTAAGCCATCTAAAAAATAAAAATGATAGGCGTGTTGAATTTATATGGGAAAGTGTCAGGGAACTCAAAGAAAGTTTCTTACAAAAAAAATCTGATTTAATTGTGATATATGATTCTCCCGAACATGCTATCTCATATGCTATCAATCTATTCAATATTGATGCGATCTATACAAATCGTGATTATGAACCTTACGCAATCAATCGAGATGAAAAAATTCAAAAGATTGCTCTTGCAAAAAATATCGCATTTTATGATTTCAAGGATCAAGTTTTATTTGAGAAAAATGAAATCCTCACTGCCCTCGAAAAGTCTTATACAGTTTTCACGCCTTATAAAAATAATTACTTAAAAAAATTAAGTAATACAACGATCCCTAGATTTGATATTGAGCCCCTTTCACAAAATCTGGCTCAATTTAAATATGCGCCATTATTAAGCTTAAATGACATAGGATTTAAGAAAACGAATCTTCATGATATTAAAATTCATACAGGAATGTCTGGTGGAAAATTACTTGCAGAAGATTTCAAAGAAAGAATCGCCCATTATAAAAAAACGCGTGATTATCCAGCTATTAAAGGCGTTTCTTATTTATCAGTCCACTTAAGATTCGGAACTGTATCTGTGAGACAGCTAATTCGCTTAGCACAAGAGTCTTTGAGTGAAGGAGCAGAAACATGGCTAAATGAACTTATATGGCGTGAGTTTTATTTTCAAATTTTATTTCATCGGCCTGATATTGCGAAAGGGAAAGCATTTAAAAAAGATTACGAATCCATTCCTTTTGAAAATAATCTTGATTATTTCAAAGCTTGGACAGAAGGTAAAACAGGTTACCCGATTGTGGATGCCGCAATACGACAACTTAACGAAACAGGCTTTATGCATAACCGACTCAGAATGGTTGCCGCTTCTTTTTTGGTCAAAGATTTACTAGTAGATTGGCGATGGGGAGAAGCTTATTTTGCAGAAAAGCTCATCGATTTTGACTTGAGTGCCAATAATGGTGGTTGGCAATGGGCTGCATCCACGGGGTGCGATGCTCAACCATGGTTTAGAATTTTTAATCCCGTCACGCAATCTGTCAAATTTGATCCGGAAGGCAAATTTATTAAGAAATATATCCCTGAACTCAAGGATTGTTTGGCCGAAAACATCCATGCCCCTTGGTTAGCTAAAGAAACTCAAAAGTTTGACTATCCAGGCCCTGTAATTGATCATCCAACTCAACGCACGAAGGCTTTGGCACTCTATAAATCGTGTAAATCTTAATTGTTGTTTTTATGCAACATAAAAAATCTATAAGCCATGATTTACAATAACTTAATAGACAAAAAAACAACATTCATAGATAATTGACTAACTTTAATGAATACTTCAGTTATGATAAAGTACATTGGCAAATTTCTTATTGCAATCTTAGTCACTTTATTTATGTTTGGATGTGCTTCACAACAAAATAAAGACCCTCTCGAAGGCCTTAACCGAACGATCTATAAATTCAATGGTGTGGTCGATAAAGCAGCGCTTAAACCTATTGCTAAGGGCTACCAAGCAATTACACCTTCACCAGTTCAAACGAGCGTTAATAACTTCTTTAAAAATATTCTTGACGTTGTCACAGTGATTAATGAAGTATTCCAATTTAAATTTAAACAAAGCTTTAATACGGCAAGTCGTGTAGCCGTTAATACAACTGTGGGTGTCTTAGGGGTATTTGATGTGCATTCGAAAAGTGGTGGTGCTCGTACCAGAGAAGATTTTGGTCAAACACTTGGCTATTATGGCTTTGATAGTGGCGCTTACTTAGTGCTTCCAATTCTTGGCCCATCAAGCACAAGAGACGGTATTGGTTTTGCTACTGATACATTCTTCTTCAACCCAATATCCTATATCAATGATGATACATCAAGATATATAACAACAGCTGCAGTTATAGTTGATAAGCGCGCTGAACTTCTTGATGATACCGATATACGTGATCAAGCATTTGATCCTTATGCATTTATGCGTGATAGCTATATGCAATACAGAGAAAACCTAGTTAAGGATGGCACAGACAATAAAGATGGCTTTCAATCTTATACCGTGCCATTATTCGGCAATTGATTCAGCTTTAAAGTTTTAACTAGAGGCAATACTCATCGATTCTAATAAAATTGAACCTGTCTGCTTCGATCCATTTCTGTAAATATCATTCCCAATCGCAACAATCTGTTTTAGCATGTTTTTCATATTGCCTGCAATCGTAATTTCTTCAACTGGATAAATAATCATCCCATCTTCTATCCAATACCCTGAAGCGCCTCTAGAGTAATCGCCTGTCACCATATTAAGTCCGTGACCAAGTAATTCTGTAACAAGTAACCCCTTGCCCATGGTTTTGAGTAGCTCTGTTAAATCCTGATTTCCTGCCTTTACAATTAAATTGTGTGCACCACCAGCATTCCCTGTGGTTTGCATACCAAGTTTTCTTGCTGAATATGAAGATAAGAGGTAACCATTAATAATGCCTTGATCAACTAATAGTCTTGATTGAGTGGCTACACCTTCATCATCAAACATTGAGCTTGCGTCCCCCCGTTTAAGAAAAGGATCCTCATGAATTATTAGCTGATCACTTGCAACCTTTTTTCCAATTGAATCCAAAAGAAAAGAAGATTGGCGATATAAATTACCGCCTGAAATTGCTGAAATGAGAGAGGATATTAATCCAGTCGCTAAAGGTGCTTCAAAAATAACGGGGGCATGACAAGTTTTAATTTTTTTAGCGCCTAAACGAGATAATGTTCTTTTGCCGGCTAAGAAACCTACAGACTCAGCGGACTCTAAATCCTCAACATGCCTTGCAGATGAATACCAATAGTCTCTTTGCATCATAGACTCTTCTTCGGCAATGACAGAGCACCCTATAGAATGTCTTGATGTAGGGTACCCCCCCATAAAACCATAGCTATTTGCATAAATAAAAACGCCTTCAGAAGATGAAATGCTAGCACCTTCAGAGTTTGTGATTTTTTCACTCACATCAAGCGCATGAGCCTCGCATGTTTTAGCAAGTTCAATCATATGGTCTACAGAAATATCCCATATCCCATATAAATCTAGATCTCTCATGTCTGTTGCCATAAGATTTTTATCGGCAAGTCCAAATAAAGGATCGGGAGCGGTATAACGTGCAATATCAAAAGCTGCGTCTACTGTGTCTTCAATACTTTGAAAGGAAAGATCAGAAGAATTTGAGCTGCCTTTTCTCTGGCCATTATAAAGCGTGACTGAAAGTCCTTTATCTCTATTAATTTCTAAAGTTTCGAGACTCCCTAAACGTACAGAAATATTTTTCCCTGTACCATAGCTCACTTCAATTTCAGATGCAGTGGCACCTATTTTTTTTGCATAATTTAATGTGTGATCAGCAATTTTTTTTAAGCCATCTAAATCGAATTGATTTTTTTTCATGTCAGCATGGATGAGAAAGTAAACCCTGTTATCATAACTTAGAAATAGTCACTCTATTAATCAAGTCATATTGAAATGGCAAAAGACCTCGAAAAAAATACAGTCAGCAGAACACAACTCAAACTCGAAGCAGAAAAACTTCAATCACTTGGATTAAAGTTATGCGATCTATCAGTATCTAAATTAAGGGCATTAGATTTGCCGCCTAATTTATTTGAGGCTATTCTAGCGATGCAAAAAATCACAAGTAATGGTGCGAAAAGAAGACAGAGTCAATATATTGGGAAGCTCATGAGAAATTTTGATTCCACAGAATTAAATACAATTATTACTTTCTGGGATCAGCAAGAGCTTAAAGAAAAGCAACATTTTCACACTATTGAATTATGGCGAAAAAAATTAGTAGAGGAACCAGCAAGTATCAGCGAATTCCTATCTAAATATCCTACAGAAGAGAAGCTTATACTCTTGGATACTATCAAAGAAACTATTAACGAAAAACATAAAGATAAAGCGCCTAAATACAATCGCGAACTTTTTAAGTTAATAAAAAAAATTATAGAGCAGTAAACCTTTCTATCTTTGATTTAATTCAATCAGCGCCACTTTCTCTTCATTCTCTCTCATGTATTTTATTTGTACTTTGGTACCTTGAGCTTTAAAAACTGTTTTAGTAAATTCCTCTGGCGATTCTGCATTTAAATCATTGAATAAAAGAATTGCATCTCCCCTTTGAATGCCTGCCTTATATGCTGGGGAATCTTTAATCACTGCAATCACTTTTAAGCCAGGTTCTTGCTGAGATTCTCTAGTATCCGCATTCTTAGTAATTAATTTAATGACATGCACACCTAAAATGGGCTTAGGTAACTTTGCCCAATAAGTAGCATAAAATTCAAATTTACTATTTTTGTCTTTTAAATCTGTTTCTGTAATCTCAACTGAAGTATTTTTTTCACCTTTATTTTCTTTTCTCATTTCATCATGAATCTGCTTTAAACGTGATGATCGCGTCATTTTGTTAATTTTTCGATCGTACACTAAAACAACATCAGCCTCGGCAGATTGAGCATGCTTTAATGCTTGATTAGGCTCAATAAAAGGCCCCTGAAATGATGACGTTCCCATTAAGTCGAAGCCATCTTCAAGCATTCTAATATTGTCTTTATCTTTATTCATGCCAGAATAAATTTTTGTATCTGGCTTCTTTTGTAGAGAATGAAAACTGCTATTGCCTTGAGTTAAATAATTTGCTTGAAATAAATTAACCTCATCGGCCATAGTTAAACAACTGAATAAAGTAAAGATAATAAAAATAAGTTTAAATTGCATAAAATTCCTTTATAACGATAATGTTATGATCAAGCTTTGAATAACTATGACCTATCATGGAAAATAAGTTCACTAAAATTGGACTCATTTCAATCAGCGACCGAGCTTCAAAAGGCGAATATGTGGATCAAGGCATTCCTAATCTTCAAGCTTGGCTGCAAAAAGCAATTGCATCGCCCTTTCAAACAATAGAAAAAATTATCCCCGATGAAAAGCGCATCATTGAATCAACTCTAATTCATTTTGTAGAGAAGGATATGTGTGACCTTATCTTAACTACCGGAGGTACGGGGCCAGCATTAAGAGATGTTACCCCCGAAGCAACAATGGCAATTGCTGATCGCGATATGCCTGGTTTTGGAGAGCAGATGCGTCAAATTGGTCTCCATTTTGTACCCACCGCCATTCTCTCAAGACAAGTAGCTGTCATTCGAAAAAATACGCTTATTATTAATTTACCTGGCCAGCCAAAGTCAATTGCTCAAACGCTTGAAGGCTTAAAAGATAACCAAGGGAAAATACTTGTTCACGGTATTTTTTCTGCAGTGCCCT
Organism: Candidatus Methylopumilus sp.; assembly: GCA_009693175.1. Lineage (GTDB taxonomy): Bacteria > Pseudomonadota > Gammaproteobacteria > Burkholderiales > Methylophilaceae > Methylopumilus. The sequence goes on along the minus strand of SHXT01000006.1, from coordinate 48,492 downwards.
ACTGTATTGATCTTCTTAATGGGCCTTTTATTGAAACTCATACTCATATTGTTGAAACTTTTAGGCCTAAAAAATAAATCAATCATGATAACTTCTGAGTTTGAACTCATTAAACGCTACTTTACAAAAAAAAATAGGCAAACAAAATTAGGTATTGGTGATGACGCGGCGATCATTCAAATCCAAAAAAATCATGAATTGGTTATTTCTTCAGATATGCTAGTTGAGGGTATTCATTTCATAAAAAATACTAATCCAAGTCACTTAGGCTGGAAATCACTTGCAGTAAATCTATCTGATATTTCAGCCATGGGGGCTCAGCCTAAATGGGCCACTTTGTCTATTTCACTTCCAAAAGTAGATCCTATTTGGCTTAAAAAATTTTCCCAAGGCTTTTTTAAATGCGCAAAAAAATTTAACATTGATCTTATTGGTGGTGACACCACAAAAGGTCCGCTATCAATTTCCATTACAATCATGGGAGAAATTAAAAAAAATAAAAGTCTTTTAAGGTCTGGGGCTCAAATAGGCGATGATATATGGGTTACAGGTGAGTTAGGTAATGCATCAATGGGCTTGGCATGCTTACAAAGAAAATTGAAACTCTCTCCTACTTTAAAAACAAAATGTATTAAATCTCTCCAAACACCAGTGCCAAAAGTTTTTTTTGGGCTTACTTTACCTCGTTATGCAAAGAGTTGTATTGATGTTTCTGATGGATTAATTCAAGATTTAACTCATATTACAAAAAGTTCTAAAGTAGGAGCGACTCTTTTTATAGAAAAAATTCCTTGTAATGCAGCAATTAAAACATCAAAGAAATATCACTACGCACTTAACGGTGGAGATGATTACGAATTATTATTTACAGCCCCTAAAAAATATAGCTCACACATTCAAAAAATCTCTAAAAAAACAAAGATTATTACGACTCGTATTGGTGTAATTACGAATCAACCATCTATTAGCATTTTAGATAGACATGGTAAATTAGTGTCATTCAAAAATAAAGGTTATGATCATTTTGCCTAATCTAAAGTTTCTTTTTAAGAGCCCATCATATTTTATAGCCTTAGGATTTGGTGCTGGCCTCTCAAAAAGAGCGCCAGGCACATTAGGAACGCTCGTCGCCATTCCTCTTTATTTACTTCTATCTTCTTTTACTATTCTTGTTCAAATTTTCATTGCAATCTTATTTTTTATAGGGGGTATTTTAGTCTGCGATCAAACTGCGCTCGCGCTTAAAATAAAAGATCCGGGCGCGATTGTTTGGGATGAAATTGGAGCATTTTTTTTAATGTTGGTAATCGTCCAAACGCATTTTAATGCCATTCAAATAATAGAGTTATTTTTACTTTTTAGGCTATTTGATATCTGGAAACCTTTTCCTATTAATTATTTAGACAAACATATTGATGGTGGTTTAGGCATTATGCTTGATGATTACGTTGCTGCTCTTTTTGCATTATTTTTTTATGGCTTATTTCAATGGCTAATGCTCTGATTGAAACAGCTTGTCTTCGATTGAGCAGAGTGCTCATTGAAAAAAAACTACAGATAGTCTTAGCAGAGTCTTGTACGGGAGGTATGGTAAGCCAATATCTTACAAGCATTCCTGGGAGCTCAGCTTGGTTTGATCGAGGATTTGTCACTTACAGTAATGAATCAAAAATTGAGCTTCTTAAAGTGAGCGAAGATACTCTTTTGAAATATGGTGCTGTAAGTGAAGAAACGGCCTCAGAAATGGCTTTAGGCGCCTTAAATATAAGTCACGCGGATATTTCTCTTTCAATTACAGGAATTGCTGGACCTTCTGGCGGTCTACCCAACAAACCTGTTGGCACTGTTTTTTTTGGTATTGCTTATCAAAATAAAATGATTTTTAATGCCTCAAAAAAATTCCCTGGATCCAGAGAAAATATACGTGAATCCTCCTGTCTATTTGCACTAAATCAGTGCTTAGCGCTTACTTTAAACCTCCAAGTATGAAATAATTATCAGTGATAAAACACTTTAATTAAAGGCAAATTTAGATGGATGAGAATAAAAGTAAAGCACTCGCTGCCGCATTAGCGCAGATCGAAAAACAATTCGGAAAAGGTTCAGTGATGAGAATGGATGATTCCGAAGTCATCGAAGATATTCAATCTGTCTCAACAGGCTCGCTTGGTCTTGATATCGCTCTTGGAATTGGCGGACTTCCTAGAGGACGCGTTGTTGAAGTTTATGGTCCAGAATCTTCAGGCAAAACATCCTTAACCCTATCTGTTATTGCTCAAATGCAGAAACTTGGCGGTATTGCGGCTTTTATTGATGCAGAGCATGCGCTTGATCCCCAATATGCAGCAAAATTAGGTGTAGTCGTTTCAGATTTATTAATATCACAACCTGATACAGGCGAACAAGCTCTTGAAATTACAGATATGTTAGTACGAAGTGGTTCAGTAGATATTGTAGTCATAGACTCTGTTGCGGCTTTAACACCTCGTGCAGAAATTGAAGGTGAAATGGGTGATTCACACATGGGCCTTCAAGCAAGACTCATGTCTCAAGCTTTAAGAAAATTAACTGGCAATATTAAAAAAACAAATACACTTGTTATTTTTATTAATCAGATACGCATGAAGATTGGTGTGATGTTTGGTAGTCCTGAAACAACTACTGGTGGTAACGCACTTAAATTTTACGCTTCTGTAAGACTTGATATCCGTCGCATTGGTGCAATCAAAAGAGGTGATGAAGTCATAGGCGCTGAAACAAGAGTCAAGGTTGTTAAAAATAAAGTCGCACCGCCATTTAAACAGGCTGAATTTGATGTCCTTTATGGTGAAGGCATATCAAGAGAAGGCGAAATTATTGAAATTGGTTCTAACTTAAAATTTATTGAAAAAGCCGGTGCTTGGTATAGTTATAATGGCGAAAAAATAGGTCAAGGCAAAGATAATGCCAGAGAATTTCTAAAAGAAAATCCAAAAATTGCTCAAGAAATTGAGGATAAAATTAGGGCAAATTCATCCGTAGTAAACGAGGCAATGACAGCACCACAGGACACTGAAGAAACTGAATAACGCAACAAATAAAAATTTAGTTTTACTTAAAAAAAGAGCGCTGTATTACCTAGCAAAAAGAGAATATTCATATCTCGAATTAAAATTAAAATTAAATGAATATGCTCGCACACTTGAATTTGAAAAGGATGCATTAGATCTTTTTTTATCCTCTATGATTTCAGAAGGATGGCTTTCTAATGAGCGATATTGCGAACAATTTATTCATGCAAAAAAAAATAAATTTGGTCGCTATAAAATCATTCGCGAACTTGAGGAAAAAGGTATCGATCATTCGCTCATCGATCAATACATGGACCCTCTTAAAAACCAAGAATTATTATATGCAAAACAAGTTTGGCAAAAAAAATTTAAACTGCTTCCAACCTCGAAAAAGGAATGGTCGAAACAAGCTCGCTTTATGCAAAGTCGCGGGTTTGATGTCTCTCTCATAAAAAAAATATTGAATGCCAAGGAAGAGTAGCTAGCGTATGTCTAATGAACTGAAGAATCCAAAACTCTCTAGTTTTGAAATTAGAAATATTTTTCTAGATTTTTTTAAGAAAAAACAACATCAAGTTATAAATTCTAGCTCGCTCGTGCCTGGCGAAGATCCAACTTTGCTTTTTACGAATGCAGGTATGAATCAATTTAAAGATGTATTTTTAGGTTTTGATAAACCAAGCTACACAAGAGCTACTTCAAGTCAAAAATGTGTGCGCGCAGGCGGTAAGCATAACGACTTAGAAAATGTTGGCTATACGGCAAGGCATCATACTTTTTTTGAAATGCTTGGTAATTTTAGTTTTGGTGATTATTTTAAGCATGATGCAATTCAATATGCTTGGGAACTTCTCACAGACGTTTATAAAATTCCTAAAGAAAAGCTTTTAGTCACTGTTTACAATGAAGATTATGAAGCTTATGACATTTGGACTAAGGTTATTGGTATAAGTAAAGAAAAGATCATTCGCATTGGTGACAATAAAGGCTCAAAATACGCATCAGATAATTTTTGGATGATGGGTGATACTGGGCCTTGTGGACCATGCACTGAAGTCTTTTATGATCATGGTAACCATATACCTGGAGGGCCTCCTGGATCAAAAGATCAAGATGGAGATCGTTTTATCGAAATTTGGAATATTGTTTTCATGCAATATAACCGAGACGAAAAAGATTTTATGCACCCGCTTCCAAAACCATCTGTAGATACAGGTATGGGACTAGAGCGCATTAGCGCAGTCCTTCAAGGTGTGCATACAAACTATGAAACAGATTTGTTTGTGCCCCTTATCGAGTCAGCTGCAAAGATTACAAAAACTTCGGATTTATATCATCCTTCATTAAAAGTATTGTCTGACCATATTCGCGCTTGTACTTTTCTTATTTCAGATGGCGTTATTGCAAGTAATGAAGGTCGTGGTTATGTATTAAGAAGAATTATTCGAAGAGCAATTAGACATGGTTATAAATTAGGCTGTAGGCAACCTTTTTTCCATAAACTTACTAATGATGTTATTCGTATGCTTGGTGAAACTTATCCAGACATCATAAAAAATAAAGACAAAATTACACTTTCATTAAAACAAGAGGAGGAGCGTTTTTTTGAAACTATTGAGAATGGTATGAATATATTGGAAGAATCTATTCATGTACTACTTGAAAAAAATAAAAAAACCTTTGATGGCCAAGTCGCATTTAAACTTCATGATACTTTTGGATTCCCTCTTGATTTAACTGCAGATATCTGTCGCGAAAAAAATATTACAATTGATCAAAAAGGTTTTGATGCAGCAATGGAAGCACAAAAATTAATGGCACGATCTTCTAATAAATTTAAAATGAAAATAAACATTGATTATAACGGTGAGGCAACAGTCTTTAACGGTTATAACATCTCGGAATCTAAAGCTGAAATACTAGCAATTTTCAAAGATGATCAACCAAAAACAGAATTACTTAAAGGAGAGTCTGGCATTATCATACTTAATGCAACTCCCTTCTATGCTGAGTCTGGAGGCCAAGTGGGCGATCGAGGAGTCATTAAAACTTCAAATAGTATTTTTGTGGTTGAAGATACGCAAAAAATTAAAGCCAAAATCTATGCTCATTATGGCGTCGTTGAAAAAAATACTATAAAAGTAGCTGATGAAGTCATTGCGTCTGTAGAGGATGAAACAAGAAAAAATATTATGAGAAATCATTCTGCAACACACTTACTTCATAAAGGACTTAAAAATATATTAGGTACTCACGTTGAACAAAAAGGCTCTCTTGTAGATGACACTAAAACACGCTTTGACTTCTCACATCCCAATCCTTTAAGTGTTGATGAAATTAAATCTGTTGAAATGTTTGTCAACCAAGAAATACTTAAGAATACAGATACTGAAGCTAAAACTATGTCCTTAGATGAAGCCAAAAAAAGTGGTGCAATGATGCTCTTTGGCGAAAAATATTCTGACGAAGTAAGAGTTCTTACTATTGGTTCAAGTAAAGAATTATGCGGTGGCACACACGTCAATAGAACGGGTGATATTGGTGCTTTCAAAATTATTTCAGAAACAGGTATTTCTTCTGGGATACGGCGTATTGAAGCAACTACTGGATTAAATGTCATTCGCCATATGAATCAGCATGTCTCAATTATTGATCAATTAGCTCATAATTTGAAAGTTTCTTCTTCGGAGCTTCCAAACAAAATCAGTCAATTAATTGATCAAATTAAAGAGTATGAAAAAAATGTTCAGCAACTAAAATCAAAAATTACTTTTTCTGAGAGTGGTAATTTAGCCAAGAAAGCAATTTCTATAGGCGAGATTAAAGTTATCATGGAAAAATTAGGTCCTCTCGACGCTGCCGGCTTAAGAGAAACAATTGATAAACTTAAATCAGACCTTAAAAGTGCAGTTATAATTTTAAGTACTGTCAATCAGGGTAAGGTCACTATAGCAGTAGGTGTCACAAACGATCTTACTCAAAAAATTAAAGCTGGAGATATTGCGAGTGAACTAGCTTTCACTATTGGTGGAAAAGGCGGGGGTAAACCCGATCTAGCAATGGCTGGTGGATCAAAAGCTGAACTTCTTGATAAAGCATTTGATAATTTTTTAACTAAATTAAAGAAAACTATTTCTAACTAATACTCATGAGTTTAATTGTACAAAAATATGGTGGTACATCTGTCGGGACACCCGAAAGAATTCGTGCTGTTGCAAGACGTGTAGCACGCTATAAATCACTTGGGCATCAAGTAGTCGTAGTGGTCTCTGCAATGTCAGGAGAAACCAATCGACTCATTAAACTTGCTAAAGAAATTATGGACGAGCCTGATCCGCGTGAGCTTGATGTTGTGGTATCTACAGGAGAGCAAGTTAGCATTGGCATGACAACTTTAGCTTTAATTGATCTTGGTATAAAAGCTAAAAGTTATACGGGCTCTCAGGTAAAAATACTTACTGATGACGCTCATACTAAAGCAAGAATATTAAAAATTGATCACAATAATATTCAAGAAGATTTAGACAAAGGTTATGTAGTTGTAGTTGCTGGATTTCAAGGAGTCGATGAACATGGCAATATTACAACGCTTGGTCGAGGAGGATCGGACACAACGGGTGTTGCTTTAGCAGCAGCGCTTAAAGCTGATGAATGTCAAATTTATACAGATGTAGATGGTATATATACAACAGATCCTAGAGTCGTCCCAGAAGCTAAAAAATTAGACTCTATTACATTTGAAGAAATGTTAGAAATGGCAAGTCTTGGATCAAAAGTACTTCAAATTAGATCTGTAGAATTTGCAGGAAAATACAAAGTTAAGTTGAGAGTGTTATCAAGCTTTGAAGATGAGGGTGATGGCACTTTAATTACATTTGAGGAAAAAAATAATATGGAACAACCCATTATTTCAGGTATTGCTTTTAATCGAGATGAAGCAAAAGTTAGCATTCTTGGTGTCCCAGATATGCCAGGCATTGCTTATCAAATTTTAGGTCCAATTGCAGACGCTAATATTGATGTGGATATGATTATTCAAAATGTGGGCGCTGTCGGAACAACTGATTTTACGTTTACAGTAAACAGAAAAGATTTGAATAAGGCTTTAAGTATCTTAAATGAAAAAGTTAAAAACCATGTGAGCGCTAAAGAAGTAAATGGCAACGATAAAATTGCAAAAGTATCTATTGTCGGTGTTGGAATGAAATCTCATGTGGGAGTTGCAAGTCAAATGTTTAGAACACTATCTGAAGAAGGCATTAATATTGACATGATCTCAACAAGTGAGATCAAAATTTCAGTATTAATTGATGAAAAATATTTAGAGCTTGCAGTTAGAGCGCTTCATAAAGCTTTTAGGCTTGATACATAAGTCTTGGTAAATTGATTTTTACAGTAATTTAGCGTATCGTTCGCGCTTCTGGAGAGCTGGCCGAGTGGTCGAAGGCACTTCCCTGCTAAGGAAGCATACGGGCTTAAACCTGTATCGAGGGTTCGAATCCCTCGCTCTCCGCCATTATTCAATATCATTAAGTTATAATGTCATCATGCGCCCGTAGCTCAGCTGGATAGAGTACTTGGCTACGAACCAAGGGGTCAGGAGTTCGAATCTCTTCGGGCGCGCCATTTATTTAATTACATCTCTTTTATTTATGCGCCCGTAGCTCAGCTGGATAGAGTACTTGGCTTCGAACCAAGGGGTCAGGAGTTCGAATCTCTTCGGGCGCGCCATTTATAATCTAGTTTATTTGATTTCAAAGAAATAGCCATGGAATAAATAACCACTTTTGTATCAATTTACTTTATTATTTCCCAAAGTATTTAGCATGACTAAACTAATGAAAAAATCATCTCATAATCAACTCATTAAAATTGAAAATAAACATTGGCTGCTCAGCGAACCAAAGCCTAAATGGGCAAATGATATCGAAGATGGAAAGGTTTTATATTTTGAAAGTCTTCCATTTAAAATAAATAAAAATGAAATAAAACTTTTTTCTCCTAATATTCTTAAACCCAATACAAGAAATATAAGCCTGAATTTAGATGGCTCAATTAAAGGTGCTATTGGACCTGAAGAAGATATTGAAGCATTAAAAAAAATGATTCTTCGATTTAGAAGCCAAGCAAAAAATCTTATATTTTCAGCCTTTCCTGAATATAAACCTTATTTAAAATTAGCGCCCACTAGCTTTAGACCACTTGAAGTTAGCTCTCGGGTTACTTCATGGCGCGCTGATGATAGAAGATTACACGTAGATGCATTTCCATCAAGGCCTAATTACGGAGAAAGAATTTTAAGAGTTTTTATTAATGTTAACACTGAGGGAGCGCCAAGAGTTTGGAGAGTTGGTGAGCCTTTTTTAAATATAGCCAAACAATATATTAAAAAAATAAAACCGTACTCCCCTTTTTACGCAAAATTAATTAACCTTATAGGGGTTACTAAATCATTAAGAAGTGAATATGATCACATCATGTTAGAACTGCATGATGCAATGAAATCTGATTTAGAATACCAAAAAAAATCTCCACAAATAACTATGCCCTTTAAGCCTAACGCTGTATGGATTTGCTTTTCTGATCAAACATCACATGCAGTTATGTCTGGACAACACATGATGGAACAAACTTTTCACCTTGCTGCATCAAAACAATATGATCCCAAGAAAAGCCCCTTAGAAATTCTTCGCACCCTTACACAAAAAAAATTAACGTAATCTACTATATTTTATATAATGAAAAAAATTACTATCAGCCTAATAATCAAAACTTACAATTGGCTTGAAGCACTTCTTTTAGTTTTAAAGTCTATTGAAATACAATCCATCAAGCCTAATGAAATAATTATTGCAGATGATGGAAGTAAGAAAAACTTTCATGATTTATTATGATTTTAATCTTCGCATTCTGTGTGACTTAAGCGCCGCTTAAGCGTTAAAATTAAAAAGGTTTTTATTCTGATCAGTGTAGCTTGGAAAATAATTAATCTGAGATTAATTATTATTTTTTGAATTTTACTTACTTAAATTTATAAAAAAAATTTATGACAATTTTTATTTAATAGCAGACACATTGCAACAAAACTTAATCCATTTACCATTTGCTAAGTATTTGCACTGCCATACAGCACTGCGTGCACGCTTAAACACGTGTAGCTGTTCTGCAATGATGGTATGTGTAGTGAGTGCTTTAGCTTTCATATACGCTAAGCATACATAAAAGAAAGTGAGAATAAAAGGTGCGCTATTGGTGCGCTATTGTTTTTTAAAATAGAAATGTGCTGTAAAGCCCATTAAATGGTGGGTCGGGCGGGATTCGAACCCACGACCAACGGATTAAAAGTCCGCTGCTCTACCGACTGAGCTACCGACCCAGACGAAACAAAACATGGAATTATCCGTTATTGAACCTCATTGGTCAATAATGATTATCGAGGGATTAAAATCTAAGGCCAGGAATTTTACCAGCCATACCACGCATAAGCTTATTTAAACCGCCTTTTGAGAACATTTTCATCATCTTTTGCATTTCTTCAAATTGATTAAGCACGCGATTTACATCCTGCACCTGTACTCCAGAACCCAGAGCAATTCTTTTCTTTCTTGTGGCTTTTATTATCTCTGGCTTCTTTCTTTCAAAAGGTGTCATTGAATTAATAATAGCTTCTATTTGACGAAGTGACTTGTCTCCATCCTCTGGATTAACTTTAGATGCTGCATTTGTAAATTGAGCTGGCATCTTGTCCATCAGAGCGCTCACGCCGCCCATTTTTTTCATTTGAACAATTTGATTTTTAAAATCTTCTAAGTCAAAATTTTTCCCTGATTTAACTTTTTCAGCTAATTTTTCTGCTTCTTTAACATCGATCGTTTTCTGAGCATCTTCAACAAGACTTACAATATCTCCCATACCAAGAATTCTTGATGCCATTCTCTCAGGGTGAAAAGGCTCAAGACCATTAATTTTTTCACTTACACCAATATACTTAATCGGTTTACCTGTAATATGGCGAACAGATAAAGCGGCCCCCCCTCGGGTATCGCTGTCCAATTTAGTTAAAATAACACCCGTAAGAGGCAAGGCATCGCCAAAAGCTTTTGCTGTATTGACAGCGTCCTGTCCTTGCATTGCATCTACAACAAATAAAGTTTCAATAGGATTTAATTTTTTATGGAGCGCTTTAATTTCATCCATCATTTCAACATCAATACCCAATCGTCCCGCAGTATCAAAAATAACCACATCAAAGAAATGTTTTTTTGCGTAATCTAAAGTTTCTGATGCGATTTTTAAAGGTTTTTGATTTGGGTTTGAATCAAAACATTCAATATTCAAACCTTTAGCCAATGTTTTAAGTTGATCAATTGCAGCGGGTCTATAAATATCGGCACTTGCAAGTAACACTTTTTTCTTTTTTTCAATTAGAAGTTTTGCAAGTTTTGCAGATGTTGTTGTTTTGCCTGAGCCCTGTAGACCTGCCATTAAAATAATGGCCGGGGGCGAGACATTAAGCTCTAATGAAACATTTTGATCGCCCATGAGACTAGTGAGCTCATCTTGAACAATTTTAATAATTGCTTGTCCTGGAGATAAACTTTGTACAACTTCGACGCCTAATGCTTTTGTTTTAACGCGATCGACAAAATCTTTTACAACAGCCAAGGCAACATCGGCTTCAATTAAAGCAATCCTAACCTCTCTCATAGCATCACTGATATTTTGTTCAGTAAATCTTGCTTGGCCACGGATTGTTTTAATAACACTCTGTAATCGGTCAGTTAAATTTTCTAACATTTGCCTATCCTATTTTAGGTTAACTCTTGCTTATGTACATGGTATATTAAACTTTTAATAATCAATTAATAATTATGGAAATCTGGTTACCTATTTTTTTTACTTCTTTATGCTATCTCATACCAAACATTGTTTTGTTTAAAAAAACAACGCTTGATAACCGATTGGCTAATTTTAACTCTATCTTAGTGGGGCTTGGTTTATTAGCTCATTTTACAATTCTTAAAAGCAGCATTTCTTTTAACCCCATAAACTTAAGCTTCTCTAATGCACTTATTACCACATCATTTTTTAGTATATTAATTTTTTGGGTGCTTAATTTTAATAAAAACTTTAATTATCTGCAGCCATTTCTACTCATTCCTTCTATTTTCTTATTGATCATACATCCTTTATTTTTATCAAATCATTATTTAACTAATGACTTATCACCATTATTTATCACACACATTGCAGTTGCTTTATTTGCTTATAGCTTATTTACATTCTCAGCGTACCTAGCTTTATTTATCTTATTTTTTGAAAACAAGCTTCATCAGAAGAAAAAAATGGATGTGATTTTAAATGAATCTCTGCCCTTAATTGAAATGGAGAATTTTCTACTTAATATTAATAAAATTGGTTTTGCTTTATTGACTATTGCACTTATTAGCGGCGTTTTATTCTCAGAAGAATTATTTGAAACTCCACTTCAATTTAACCATAAAACAGTATTTTCAATATTAGCTTGGTTTATATATGGGTTTCTGCTAGCTGGCAAAAAGCTTTATGGTTGGCGTGGTAAAAAATCTATGTACATTTCTCTTACTGCTTTTTTATTTCTTGTCTTGTCTTACCTTGGCAGTAAATTTGTTTTAGAGATCATTCTTCACCGATAAATAAGCTACCTTAGTGAGATCTGTGGCCATCCTCTAGTTTTCGCATACTCTTTTAAAATATTATCAGAATCTACCGCGACTGGATGAGTTACTTTTTGAAGCAATGGTAAATCATTATGTGAATCACTATAAAAGTATGATTTTTCAAAATCACTTAAAGATAAATTTTTATTTTTAAGCCATGCTTCCAAGCGAATCACCTTGCCATCCTTAAAAGAAGGCATCCCTGAAATCTTTCCAGTAAATTCACCATTTATTTCTTCCGGATCAGTGCCTATTAAGTTATCGATATTAAATAATTGTGCAATAGGTTTAGTAATAAAACTATTTGTTGCTGTAATAACAACGAGTAAATCACCTTGATCATGATGTTGCTTCACAATCGTATAAGATTTTTCGGTAATCATGGGTTTAATTACTTCTTCAACATACTTAAGAAGTAATTGATTAAGTATCTTTCGAGGGTTCCTGGCAAGCGGTCTAAATTGGAACTCGACAAATGCGTAAAAATCTAATGTACCTTTTTTATAATCAGCATAAAACTTTTCATTTCTTTCTGCATGATAAGAAGCATCAAGATAACCTTCTTGAATAAGAAAGCGGCTCCAGTTGTAATCACTATCACCAGCTAAAATAGTATTGTCTAAATCAAAAAGTGCTAGATTCAAATTAGCCTCTAGACTTGGGGGTGTGCACGTTCTAATTTTGAATGGAGTTTATTAAGTCCATTGATATAAGCCTTAGCAGAGGCAATAATAATATCTGTGTCGGCACCCTGGCCATTCACGAGGCGTCCACCTTTAGATAGTCTTACCGTCACTTCGCCTTGAGCGTCTGTACCACTTGTGATGTTATTCACTGAATAAAGTTGTAACTCAGAGCCTGATTTTGCAATTTTTTCAATGGCTTTAAATGTAGCGTCTACAGGGCCTCCACCTGACGACTCTGCTTCTATTTCTTTACCATTTTCAGAAATTTTAATTTTGGCATGCGGAATCGTTCCTGTTTCAGACATTGTTTTTAAATGAATTAATTTATAAAATTCCGTAGCTTCTGCAATATATTCTTCGCTGACGAGCGCATGAATATCCTCATCAAAAATTTCTGACTTCTTATCTGCTAGATCTTTAAATCTTGCAAAAGCAGCATTAATAATTTCTTCTGATTGAATATCAATGCCTAGCTCTTGAAGTCTATTTTTAAATGCATTTCGTCCTGACAATTTACCAAGTGAAATTTTATTCGCCCCCCAACCTACATCTTGTGCCCGCATAATCTCATAAGTTTCTCTATGTTTTAAAACGCCATCTTGATGAATGCCAGATTCATGCGCAAATGCATTTGCCCCAACAATCGCCTTATTGGGCTGAACAGGATAACCTGTAATCGTTGAAACTAGTCTTGAAGTAGGGACAATTTGCGTTGTATCAATATTCGTAGTTAAATTAAACAAATCTTTCCTTGTTCTAACTGCCATCACAATTTCTTCTAAGCTTGCATTACCAGCTCTTTCACCAAGACCGTTGATTGTGCACTCTACTTGTCTTGCACCATTCATAACAGCTGCTAATGAATTAGCTACTGCCATACCAAGATCATTATGACAATGCGTTGACCATATCACTTTAGAAGCATTTTCAACTTGGTGAATAAGTACTTTCATTCGTTCGCCCCATACACCAGGAATAGAGTAACCCACAGTATCAGGTACATTGATTGTTTTAGCACCGGCTTTAATGACAGCATTAAAAACTTTAACAAGAAAATCAATTTCAGATCGCACAGCATCTTCTGCAGAAAATTCCACATCGTCCGTATATTCCAAAGACCATATCACTGCTTGAATGGCTCTTTCTAAAACTTCGTCTTCTGACATGCGAAGTTTTTTCTCCATATGAATTTTGCTGGTCGCTATAAATGTATGAATGCGTCCTTTTTTAGCATTTTTAATCGCCTGGCCAGCTTTTCGAATATCGTTCTCAACGGCACGAGCTAATGAACATACCGTTGAATCTTTAATATTTTTAGCCACCGCACAAATAGACTCATAATCGCCAGGGCTTGCTGCAGCAAAACCTGCTTCAATGACATCAACACCTAATTTTTCCAGCTGTCTTGCAATGCGCAATTTTTCCTCCTGAGTCATTGAAGCCCCAGGACTCTGCTCCCCATCTCTTAATGTTGTATCAAATATAATGAGTTTATTATTTTGAATTTCTTGCTGCATTTATTGAGCCCTATTTGTTAATCTTAAAATTTTTAAGAAAGTTAAAATAACCTGACAAAAAGTAACATCCCACTATAATAAAAATAGCTTCGGGCGGACTGTAAGAAACTAAAACAAATGCCAAAATAACAAATAAAATAGCTACAAATGGAACACTATTTCTAAAATTGATATCTTTGCCGCTATAGAACCTAATTTCACTCACCATGGAAAGCGCGATCAGAATAGTTAATGACCAAGAAACCCATTTCATTTTAATCATATTAAAAAAAATCTCACTTCCACTAAAACCGTTTTCATTGGATACCCAAACAAAACTTACTAACAAAGCTGCAGCCGCAGGACTTGGCAGTCCAAAAAAATATTTTTTTTCGTCTCTATCTAACTTCACATTAAAGCGAGCGAGTCTAAAGGCTGCGCAACAACAATATATAAAAGCTGCAATCCAGCCTAATTTACCCAAAGGTTTTAATGCCCAAACATATAAAATAAGTGCGGGTGCTACGCCAAAAGAAACCATATCTGAAAGACTATCGTATTCAGCACCAAAAGCGCTTTCGGTATTAGTAAGCCTTGCAACGCGTCCATCTAATCCATCCATGATAATGGCAATAAAAATCGCGATTGCAGCTAATTCATATTTACCATTCATCGCCTGTACAATAGAATAAAATCCGGAAAATAAAGATGCAGTTGTTATAAAGTTAGGCAACAAGTAAAAGGTATGTTTACCTATTTTATTTCTTAGTAAATCTTCTTTATTTTTATTAATATCTTTAAACTTTTTCATGTGTAAATTTCAATAAAAACTCAATCTTTTAGTATAACAAAGCTTTAACAATTTCTTTAATTCTAATTTATACTCATTGACTTACCGAACAGCGAATTAATATTTAGATGAAATTCAACCTTATTAAAAAAGATGGTCAAGCTCGACGTGGCGAAGTTCAACTAAAACATTGCGCTGTTCAAACTCCAGTATTTATGCCAGTAGGTACTTATGGTGCCGTTAAATCACTTAGTCCAAAAGACCTTCAGTCAGTAGGATTTGAAATCATTCTTGGCAATACTTTTCATTTGTGGCTCCGTCCAGGCTTAGAAATAATTTCTGTTTTTAAAGGTCTTCATGATTTTATTCAGTGGCATAAATCAATCCTGACTGATTCGGGTGGTTTTCAAGTATGGAGTCTTGGCAAAATGAGAAAAATAAGCAAAGAAGGTGTTGAATTTAAATCGCCTATTAATGGTGACTCTTGTTTTCTAAGCCCCGAAGAATCTATGCGAATTCAAAAGGCACTCAATTCAGATATTGTTATGATATTTGACGAATGCACACCATATCCAGCATCGCATGAAGAAGCAAAAGCCTCAATGCAATTAAGTCTTGAATGGGCTTATCGAAGTAAAGTCGCACATGCAACTAATGCTAATGCTCTATTTGGAATTATTCAGGGCGGAATGTATGAGGATCTAAGGGAAAATTCTCTTAATGAACTCACGAAAATTAATTTTGATGGTTACGCAATTGGAGGGCTTTCTGTAGGTGAGCCTAAAGAAGAAATGCGCAAAATTATAGCTTTTACTGTCCCTAAAATGCCGGAAGAAAAACCAAGATATCTTATGGGTGTTGGCACACCTGAAGATATTATTGAAGCTATCGCTCATGGCATTGATATGTTTGATTGTGTAATGCCAACCCGCAACGCAAGAAATGGTTGGCTGTTTACTGAGTTTGGTGATCTGAAGCTTAAAAATACACAATATAAAAATGATACCGGTCCTGTAGATAAGAATTGCAAGTGTTACACATGTGAAAACTTTTCTCGTGCTTACCTACATCATCTTTTTAGAATTGGAGAAATGCTGGGCTCCAGACTCAATACAATTCATAATTTGTTTTATTATCAAAAAATTATCCAAGATTCTAGATTAGCAATCGAAAATGGTAATTTTGAGTTTTTTAGAAAAATGTTCCATCAAAACCGCCAACGCGGCATTCAATAAATGTGCACTGTGTTAAAATTACGCTTTAGAAATAATTGTCCACAGGAAATATAAATGTTTATAAATCAAGCATATGCTGCTACCGATGCTGCACCAACTGATCTCATGAGTTTTTTACCATTTATTGTCATTTTTATACTTTTTTACTTCATGTTAATTCGCCCGCAAATGAAACAAGCGAAAGCGCATAAACTTATGATTGATTCACTTAAAAAAGACGACGAAATTTTGACAAATGGCGGCGTACTTGGGAAGGTTGTTAAAATTAAAGATCAATTTGTGACTGTAGAAATTGCAACTAGTACTCAAATTTATATTCAAAAACAATCTATACAAACTTTGTTGCCTAAAGGCACAATAAAATCGATCTAATTCTAAAGTTACTATTTTTAAAATAATGAATCAATATCCAAAATGGAAATATGGCCTAGTTTTATTCGCAATTTTTATTGGTCTTATTTATTCAGTTCCTAATTTCTTTGGAGAGTCTCCAGCCGTTCAGATAATGCCAACTAAAACATCAAATAAGCTAGATTTAGCTATTTTAGGGACGATTGAAAGCAGTTTAAAAGAAGCCAATCTTTCTTTTGACGGCATTATGCAAGAAACTAATGGCATTAAAATTAAATTTAGCAGCCCTGATAATCAAGTCAAAGCTAAAGATATTTTACAAAATGCTCTGGGCAGTAATTACGTCATTGCACTTAATCTGGTCTCTAAATCACCAACATGGTTATCTAAAATTGGTGCAATTCCAATGTACCTGGGTTTGGACTTAAGAGGTGGCGTTCATTTTCTTCTCCAAGTTGATATGAAAGCTGCTGCTGAGAAAGCTGCTGAGGGTTATTTAAATGATTTCCGTATGGCGCTTAGAAAAGAACGTATTTCTTACATAGGTATATCAAGATCAAATGAACTCGTAAAACTCCAATTCGATAATCAAGAGGAGCTAGAGAAAGCTAAAAAACTTATTAAAATTAATTATCCAGACTTAATGGTAGATGAGGCGTCATCAGGAAAAGATAAAACACTTGATGTTGGTATGAGTGAAATTAAAAAGAAAAAAATTCAAGAATTTGCACTCAAACAAAATCTACAAACACTACATAACCGAATTAATGAATTAGGCGTTGCAGAGCCTATTATTCAGCAACAAGGCCTTGATCGCATTGTAGTTCAACTCCCGGGTGTTCAGGACACAGCAAAAGCAAAAGAAATTCTTGGAAGAACAGCAACGTTAGAAATTAGATTGGTAGATGAAGATAAAATAGACATGGCAACTTTAGAAAATGCGCAGAAAGGAAATATCCCCTTTGGAGATGACCTTTTTAAAGACAGAGATGGTAGACCAATTCTTGTTAAGAAAAATGTATTACTTACGGGCGATAGAATTACAGATGCAGGCCCTGGAGTTGATCAAGAATCAGGAAGATCTGTAGTTCATGTCACGCTTGATGGAAGAGGCTCTAATATTTTTAAACAAGTGACACGAGAAAATGTAGGTAAGCGTCTTGCAATGCTACTTATTGAAAAAGGTCAAACGGAAGTTGTCACAGCACCTGTTATTCAACAAGAAATTGGTGGTGGACGTGTTCAAATTTCTGGGATGAATAGCCCTCAAGAAGCCACCGATATATCACTTTTATTAAGGGCAGGCGCTTTAGCGGCCCCTATGCAAATCATTGAAGAGCGCACAGTGGGTCCAAGTATGGGTGAAGAAAATATTAAACGAGGTATACACTCTACCTTATGGGGATTTGCCGCCATATCAGTAATGATGGCTTTATATTATATGGTTTTTGGTGGCGTCTCAATTTTTGCACTTGCTATCAATTTACTATTATTAGTAGCTTTATTATCAATCATTCAAGCAACACTTACGCTACCAGGTCTTGCAGCTATTGCATTGGCACTTGGTATGGCAATTGATTCAAATGTTCTTATTAATGAAAGAATTAGAGAAGAGCTCAGAAATGGGAATACCCCTCAAGCAAGTATTCACTCTGGCTATGATCGGGCTTTTGATACGATTTTAGATTCAAATGTCACAACACTTATTGCTGGTCTAGCACTCTTTATGTTCGGTACTGGGCCTATAAAAGGTTTTGCTGTAGTTCATGTCTTAGGTATCTTAACATCGATGTTTAGTGCTATTTTGGTTTCAAGAGCGCTTGTAAATATCATTTATGGTTATCGAAGAAAAATTGATAAATTGTCAATTGGACAAATATACAAACCAAGTAAAGAATAAATATGGAATTATTTAGAATAAAAAAAGATATCCCTTTTATGAGCTACGGTCGGTTAACTACGACCATTTCACTCATTACATTTATTCTTGCAATTATATTTCTCATTACCAAAGGCCTTAATTTTGGAGTAGATTTTACTGGCGGTACACTTATGGAAATAAGTTATAGTCATCCTGCAGACATTGATAAAATTCGTCAAGCGATGGATAGAGTTGAACTTAAAGATGCTACAGTTCAAAATTTTGGCACAAGTAAAGATGTGCTAATAAGACTTCCAATAAGACGAGATCTATCAATAGCTCAATTATCAGAGAAGGTATCGGCTACACTTATTGCAGATGATAAAGAAACAAAAATACAAAGGGTCGAATCTGTTGGATCTCAAGTTGGTGAAGAACTTTATGCAAATGGTGCCCTTGCATTATTGCTAGTATGTTTTGGTATTGTCGCTTACCTCGCATTAAGATTTGAATGGCGCTTTGCTGTTGCAGCTATTATTGCAAATATGCATGACGTTATTATCATTTTAGGATTCTTTGCATTTTTTCAATGGGAATTTAATCTTACAGTGCTCGCTGCTATTCTTGCTGTTTTGGGTTATTCTGTAAATGAGTCAGTTGTTGTTTTTGATCGGGTTCGAGAAAATTTCAAAAAGATGAGAAAAGCAAGTGTAGTAGAAGTTATTGACAACGCAATCACAAGAACAATGTCACGAACTGTAATTACCCACCTTATGACTCAAACTATGGTGTGTTCAATGTTATTTTTTGGCGGGGAGACACTTCATAATTTCTCGCTTGCATTAACTATTGGTATTTTATTCGGAATTTATTCCTCAGTACTGGTAGCGTGTCCAGTGGCAATGTGGCTAGGCGTATCACAACGTAACCTTGTTCAAGACCAATTAAAAGAAAACCAACAACAAGAAATTAATCCTTAAGTTTCTTTAGACTTTGAACACTCTTTCCCTTAGCTACCAATTTTTAATTCTTATAGTTTTAATTGCTATATCAGCTTTTTTCTCTCTTGCAGAAACAAGCTTAATGACGTTGAATCGTTATCGATTAAAGCATTTAGTAAATCAAGGTAATTACGCAGCAAAATTAACTCACAAACTCTTATCTTCTACCGATAAATTATTGGGCGTCATTTTATTATGTAAAGAATTTGCAAATGCAGCCTCCGCAATGCTTGTAACCATTATTACCGTTCGTCTATACGGCGAAGGTCAATTAGTACTCATGGCAGGCACTTTAGTGACAACTTTTTTAATTCTTATTTTTGGAGAAGTGTCTCCTAAAGTTATTGCTGCATCAAAACCAGAGAGATTTGCTTTTTTTTGTAGCTACATCCTCTATCCACTTTTAAAAATTTTATACCCGATTGTTATTCTAGTTAACTTTTTTGTATTGAGTTTTGTCAAAATTTTTAATGTAAAAATAGATTTCAGTAATAATCTTCATGCAATATCAATGGACGAGCTTAGAAGTATTATTTCAGAAGCTGGCCAATTTATCCCAAACCAGCATCGAAAAATATTACTCAATTTATTTGAGCTTGAAAGAATTACTGTAGATGACATTATGATTCCTCATACTTTCGTGGAATCAATCGATTTTGATCTATCCAATGAAGAAATTATCCAAAAATTACTTACCATGCAGCACAGCAGAATATTAGTAAAAACAAATTCACCAGAAAGTATATTAGGTCTTCTTAATACACAAAAAATTATTAAGCAACTTAATGCGCATGATTCTTTAAATAAAATTACAAAAAGTGATTTGCAAATATTAATTTCAGAGCCTTACTTTATACCTTCAGGTACCCCTTTATACACACAAATGAAGCACTTTCAAGATAAGCAAGAAAGAATTGGTCTTATTGTGAATGAGCATGGTGAATTTATAGGCTTATTAAGTCTTGAAGATATTCTCGAAGAGATTGTAGGTGAATTTAATTTAGATTTTTTGTCAAGATCCTCAAAATTTAGCCAAGATGATGACGGCGGATGGATTGTAGATGGAAGTGTCACTATTAGAGCTCTCAATAAAAAACTTAACCTTAATTTTCCAACTGATGGTCCAAAAACACTTAATGGTCTAGTGTTGGAATACTTTGAAGATATCCCAGAACCAAATACAAGCTTTAAAATAACAAATTATACATTAGAGATACTTCAGTCTTATGATCGAATTGTCAAAAGCATAAAAATCTATCCTCTATAATAAATATTTATAAATTATTCTAAAGAATTACTTGAGTTTTTATTTTTTTTAATCACAATATTCAAAAGAGTTTAGCTAATGCCAAAAATAAATGCAACTGATGACATAAAGCTTAGTCCAAAAAAAACTAAGACAAAACTTCCAAGTATTTACAAAGTTATCATACTTAATGATGACTTTACTCCTATGGAATTTGTTGTTAATACAATTCAGCGTATTTTTAATAAAAGTTTTGATGAGGCTACTCGTATAATGTTAAAAATACATACAGAGGGCTTAGGAGTATGTGGTATCTTTCCTATAGATATTGCTGAAACAAAAATGAATCAAGTGGTAAACTATGCAAAGGAACATCAACATCCATTACAATGCATTATTGAAAGAATTGAATAAATTTAAATTATGATAGCTCAAGAACTTGAAGTAAGTTTGCATATGGCATTTATGGATGCAAGACAAAAGCGTCATGAGCTTATTACGGTCGAACATTTACTTCTTGCTATGCTAGACAACCCTTCTGCAGCAGAAGTTTTAAAAGCCTGCGGCTCAAATATTGAAATACTAAGAAATGAATTAACTCAATATATTGATGATCATACACCCACAATTTCTGGTGAAGACAATGTTGATACTCAGCCTACCCTTGGATTTCAAAGAGTCATTCAAAGAGCAATGCTTCATGTGCAGTCTTCTGGGAAAAAAGAGGTAAATGGTGCTAATGTTTTAGTGGCTATTTATGGCGAAAAAGATTCACATGCCGTTTATTTTCTTCATCAACAAGGTGTAACACGCCTTGATGTTGTTAACTTTATTGCTCATGGAGTCTCTAAGTTGACTGAGGGCGATTCAAATAAAGTATCTATCGAACAAGAGGGTGATCAAGAATCCCCCAGTACTAAAGCACTAGAAAGCTACACTATTAATCTTAATAAAATGGTGTTAGCTGGAAAAATTGACCCTCTTATTGGAAGAGATTCTGAAATTAAACGTGTTATTCAAACACTTTGTAGAAGAAGAAAAAATAACCCTCTCTTAGTGGGCGAAGCTGGTGTTGGAAAAACAGCTATTGCCGAAGGTTTAGCAAAAAGAATTGTAGATAAAGAAGTGCCTCAAATTTTAGAAGGCACCACAATATTTTCACTTGATATGGGAACGTTATTAGCGGGAACTAAATATCGTGGTGATTTTGAGCAAAGACTTAAAGCTGTAATGAAACAACTCAATGAACATAAAGATGCTATCTTGTTTATTGATGAAATTCATACACTGATTGGTGCTGGCTCAGCAAGCGGCGGAACGCTTGATGCGTCAAATTTACTAAAACCAGCGCTTGCTAATGGTGCTATTAAATGTATAGGTGCTACAACATATCAAGAATATAGAACAGTTTTTGAAAAAGATCATGCCCTTACAAGAAGATTTCAAAAAATTGATGTCGATGAGCCAAGCATTCTCGATACGATTAATATCCTTAAAGGCCTTAAAACAAGATTTGAAAAACACCACAATGTTAAATATTCTATTGCTGCAATTAATAGCGCGGCAGAGTTGTCTGCAAAATATATTAACGACAGGAAACTGCCTGATAAAGCCATCGATGTGATCGACGAGGCTGGAGCGGCACAAAGAATACTTCCTAAAAATAAACAAAAAAAGGTTATTACAAATAAAGAGATAGAAGAGATTGTTGCTCAAATTGCCAAAATACCTCCTAAAAGTATTTCTAATGATGATCGACATGTTCTTAAGAATCTTGAGCGCGATCTTAAAGCTGTTATTTTTGGCCAAGACAAAGCAATTGAGAACTTAGCCAGTGCCATTAAAATGACAAGAAGTGGATTAGGATTACCAAATAAACCTATTGGAAATTTTCTCTTTAGTGGCCCAACCGGCGTTGGAAAAACAGAAGTTGCTCGTCAGCTTGCTTATATTTTAGGTATTGAGCTCGTTCGTATTGATATGAGTGAATATATGGAGAGACATGCTGTCTCTAGACTTATCGGTGCACCGCCGGGATATGTCGGTTTTGAGCAAGGCGGATTAATGACCGAGGCTGTAAATAAACAACCTTATTGTGTGCTTCTTCTTGATGAGATTGAAAAAGCTCATCCAGATATTTTTAATATTCTCCTGCAAGTTATGGATCACGGATCCTTAACAGATAGCAATGGAAGAAAAACAGATTTTAGAAATGTCACTCTCATTATGACTACAAATGCTGGTGCAGAATCTATCTCAAAAACTTCTATGGGATTTACACAATCTAAAAAAGCAGGTGATGAACAAGCTGAAATCAAACGATTATTTACACCAGAATTTAGGAATAGGCTTGATGCTACTGTGTCATTTTCAGCATTAAATCATGATGTCATTCTAAAAGTTGTAGACAAATTTTTAATGCAACTTGAAGATCAATTACATGAAAAAAAGGTAGACGCTACATTTACTGGAGCACTTAAATCATATTTGGCTAAGAATGGATTTGATCCAACTATGGGTGCAAGACCTATGGCAAGACTCATTCAAGACACTATTCGGAAAGCGCTGGCTGATGAGCTCTTATTTGGCAAATTAACCAATGGCGGCAATGTCATTATTGATGTTGATGACTCCGATAAAGTAAAATTAATTTTTGAAAAAGAAAATAAAGTAGCACTACAAGAATCTTAATTTTTTTTCATTACCTCTTTAAATATCTGGCTATCTATAAAGCTATGTAACCATTTTTTTAATACATCGTATTTGCAATTCAAAAACCAATTTTCATCTACCAAAAAAAACTGTCTTACAAATGGGAAAATTGCTATATCAGCAAGACTAATTTTATCTTCCATTAAATATTTTTTTAACTCTAGCTTTGCATTTAATAAATTCAAAAATATTTCACATTGAGAGCGATAATATTCTTTTGAATTCCCTGGAAAACGATCAGCATATTTATATCTGTCCAAATTTTTTTTGAAATTAAAATCGTTTTCAAGTATAAGTTTTTGACTCACATCTCCATCTTTTAAAATCCAATGATCTGGATCATTTATATTAAGAGCCCATAACATAATTTCTAAACTCTCTTCTATAAATTTTCCATCTGACTGAAGTAATACAGGGACGGTACCTTTTTGACTTAAAACCAAAAAATCGCTGGGCTTATCTTTCAGTGAAATTTCTATAGGTTCATAATCGATACCTGCCTGATATAAAGCAAGCCTGGATCGAATAGCATAAGGACAACGTCTGTAAGTAAATAATTTTAGTTTATTCAAGTCAACTAACCAATAGAGCTACAAGCGTCTAGAATAAGCTTTCTTCCTTGGTATATAAGCCCTGAATAAATTTGGACGAGCTCGGCGCCAGCTTCAATTTTCTCTAAGGCGTCTTCTCCGGAAAATATACCACCTACACCAATGATCGGGATTTCACCTTGAAATCTTAAATGAAGCTCACGAATAATTGAATTGGATAATTTAAATAGAGGCTTGCCCGACATCCCTCCAATCTCTCTTCCATGAAAGAGATCACTTACTGAATCTCTACTAATGGTAGTGTTAGTTGCTATAATCCCATCAATTTTACTTTTAATCATGATTTTTGATATTGCATCTAGATGTTTATCTGTTAAATCAGGTGAAATTTTTAAGGCAATTGGTACGTAGCGCCCATAGTAATCAGCGAGCTTTGTTTGCTCCTCTTTAAGTCGGGCCAACAAACCACTAAGTGCTTTTTTCTCTTGGAGATCTCTTAAATTTTTTGTATTGGGCGAAGAAATATTAATCGCAATATAATTTGAATATTGGTATACCTTTTTCATACATAAAAGATAATCATCCACTGCTTTTTCTATGGGTGTATCAAAATTTTTGCCAATGTTTATTCCAAGGACGCCTTTATATTTACTTAATATAATATTTTCAACTGCGGCATCGACGCCTACATTGTTAAAACCAAACCGATTGATAATACCTTGAGCCTTAGGCAATCTAAATAATCTTGGCCTTGGATTGCCTAATTGAGGCCTTGGAGTAATTGTTCCAATTTCAATAAACCCAAAACCCAATTTACCTAATGCATCAATATGACTTGCATTTTTATCAAGCCCTGCAGCTAGACCCACCGGATTTTGAAAAGAAATGCCCATCACGGTTCTTAACTTCGAAGTATTAGGGGCTTTTAATAAAGACAATAAACCAATTTTATTAGAAAGAGATAGTGCCTTAAGGGTTAAGTCATGCGAAAATTCCGCATCAAACTTAAATAATAGTGAACGAATCAATTGGTAGCTCATAACAATAGTATTTTAACTTAGGAAGTTATAAGACTTAATAAAATTATGCGATTAAATCGTAAAACTCATATTCTAGGAAAAATATCAGCCAATAGTTTTTTGAAAAACTTTTGGCAAAAAAAACCACTGCTGATTAAAAATGCAATTGAAAATTTTGTATCTCCAATCACAGAAAAAGATCTTTTTAGAATAGCCCAAGATGAAGAAGCGATATCACGCCTTATCGAATATAAGCAAGGTATTTGGCAAGTTAAGCATGGTCCTTTTAAAAAATCAGATCTGCTTAAAGAAACAAATACACCTTGGACGATCCTTGTGCAAAATATTAATCATTATCTTCCCTTTGCTGAATCGTTTCTAAATCTTTTTAAATTTATTCCTTACGCACGTCTTGATGATTTGATGATTAGTTATGCTACAAAAAAAGGTAGTGTTGGCCCTCACTACGATTCCTATGACGTATTTTTATTTCAGGCAAAAGGTTTAAGAGAATGGAAAATTAGTAATCAAAAAAAAATTACTTTAGATAAGAAATCCCCTATTAAAATAATTAGTAATTTTAAGTCCAAAAATACATGGTTACTTAAACCGGGTGATATGCTTTATTTGCCGCCAAATGTAGGCCATTGGGGTATTTCCCTAAGTAATGACTGCCTTACTTATTCTATTGGGTTTAGAGCGCCTGGTACATTTGAAATTCAATCTAAATTTTTAGACTTCATTCAAGATCAATTAATTACAAATGTAAATGAAATTTACAAAGACCCTCATTTAAGTCTTCAAAAAAATCCTGCCGAAATTAACTCAAATATGGCTAAAGTGATTCAAAAAATAGTTGATCGCTTACGCTGGGATACGGCCTCAGTAAATACATTTATTGGTCAATTTCTTTCTGAGCCGATAGAAAACAGAATTTTTCAGGCTCCTAAGCCACTAAGCTTTGCAAATTTTAAAAAGTATCTTATTAGCGAAACGCTAAAATTAAATCCAAAAACTAGAATGCTTTTTATAAAAAGTAATTTTTATGTGAATGGCGAATATATCAAAGTCCATAAAAAATATGTCATATTTTTAAAGCAGCTTGCAAATGATAGAGAAATCTCCTTAGAACCCACTTTAAATAAAAAAGATTTAAACGCTTTAGGGATAATCTTATTACCTTTATATCTCTCTGGATTTATTGATTTTATTTAACAAACTTACTATTTTTATTGTAGAATGTTAATCAGGGAGATATTTATTAGCCCAAATTCAATATTAATTTTAAGGATTAAAAATGACACGTTCACTACTTATAGCTTTATTATTAGCTCTTGGTTTAACTGCTTGCGGCAATAAAGAAGAGGCTGCTCCAGCAGCTGATGCTGCTCCAGCAGCAGCTGATGCTGCTCCAGCTGAAGCTAAATAATAGACAATTAATTATTATATGTATATGAATAAAAAAGCCGTTTGAAAACCGGCTTTTTTATATTATTTGCCACGGGGTTCCGTCGGCTTGAGATGCAATCTTTATCCAATCACGATCACATCCTATCTTTTTTACAATAGCTTCTTTGACTAAGTCTTCAGTATTATTTTTCTCGCTAAGGTGGGCTGCAACAAGATGTTTTAATCTATTGTATTGAATTTTTCCTAGAATTTCAGCAGCTGTCTGATTATCTAAATGCCCTAATTTTCCACTAATTCTTTTTTTTAAACTATAAGCATACTCACTTTTTTCGAGCAAATCGAGATCATGATTAAACTCAATAATAAGCGCATCTAAATGTTGTAATATTTTTTCAATATGGGGTGTTGAACTTCCTGTGTCAGTTAAAATACCCAATTTATGATTCCCATCATTCAAAGTAAATTGAGTAGGTTCTCTTGCATCATGAGGTACAGGAAAGGGCTCAACTATAAAATCTTGTATTTCAAATGCGCTGTAACTATCGATTATATTCAAATCAATTTTATAGGATTTAATTATATATTTCTCACACATTTTGAAAGTGCCGTAAGAAAGCCATATGGGAATCTTGAATTTATTAGCAAATTTAAAAGCGCCTTTGACATGATCTTCATGCTCATGGGTCAATAAAATCCCTGTAAGATTTTCGGGGGTCTCATGAAGCCGCTCTAAACGAAATATAATATCTTGAATAGCAAAACCACAATCTACCATTAAAAGTGATTTGTTTTGCTTAACTATAAAAGAATTGCCAGCGCTTCCACTGCCTAAAGATGCAAACTGCATCTTTATTTTAATTGGTTATAAAGAAGAGAAATAATTCTATTCGCAGTGGAAGAGTTATTTGTTTTACCATCTTGATACTCAATTAAAACTTGAGAACTGCCATCATCTAATGACAATATTTTTATACGATATTGTTTGTCTGGATTTGTTTTATCTTTATCATTACCACCCCAGAATTTAAGCTTTTCAGATAAAGGCTTCTCTTTAGGTTTATTTATCTCTTTGTCTTGCTTATCTTTTTTGTCATTGTCACTCCAGAACATAAGAGTATCTAAAACGCCTTTCTTTTTCTTGGATACATCATCAATATCTACGTCTGCATACTTTACAAAATAAAGTCCATTTGACCTGTCTTTATCTTCAATTACAAAACCAATAATGTCTAAAGCTAATCCAACTCTTCGCCAAGCACGGTCGAATGGATCTTGAATTCTAAGAGAAGTGCTACCGTCAGCCTCTTTTTTAATTTCAACTCTCTTCTGATCTACAGGTGCCGCAATAACTTCTTTAGCTCTTTTATCGGCCATCCCAAGTTTGATCATGAGCCTTCTTAAAAGCTCAGCATCTAAATCATCATCATTCGGATCTGTTTTGACTTTATTTTTCCCATCTATTTTGTATCCCGTATCAATTTCACCATAGCCAGTTCTAACTTTTTCTTTTCCATCATCTGCTATTTCAATACCTCGATGTGTCATATAGATTTCTGTAGTGCCTTCTTGAAGCCCATGATCAATTCGAGTTCTAAATTTTTTCCGATTGCCTACACCTGATAGCTTATCTACCCATTGATCAAATTTATCTAACGCGCCTTTTTTCTCATCTATCTTAAGATCACTTTGATCAATCCATTCGGTTTCCATAACGCCTGTTTCTGGATTTTCTTTCTTAATAGCAAATCCCATATCCAACCAAAAATCTCTTATAACAGGCCATATTTTTTCTGCAGGCGCATTAACAACAAGCCATCTTTGAGCGCCAGCTTTCACAATTTTCATACCCTCGGGATTCGGCAAAATCTTTGCTTGACCATTGTTTTGTTGTTGTCCATTTTTAAAATCAGAATAGCTTGTAGACCCCGGTATTGCATAATTGTCACTTGATGTTGCAGAAGTTAAATCAGGTGGCACTTCAAGAGGGCGTGATCTTCCTATGGCTTTATAATCAGGGGCAGTTACTTGATCAACAAAAGGAATGCTGTCACATCCAGATAAAATTAAAAACAATAGCAATAAATATAACAATTTATTGTTTACTATCAATTTCATTGAATATGAGCTTCCTTCATGGCAATTTGAATAATTTTATGATGACTTTGGCTAAGCTCAACTAAAGGCAATCGAATGCCTTCTTTTATAAGACCCATAGTCTTAAGTGCCCATTTTACAGGTATTGGATTGGACTCTATGAATAGATTAGTATGTAAAGAAAATAATTGTTGATTAATTTCAATGGCTTTATCATTCTGTTTCAACCTTACACATTCACACATCTTATGCATTAGTTTTGGAGCCACATTTGCAGTAACAGATACAATACCCTTCGCACCAAGCAACATAAGTGATAAAGCTGTTGCATCATCTCCACTGAATACTAAAAAATGTGCTGGCAATCTTTTAATAAGATCAATACCTCGTGTCATATCTCCTGTCGCATCTTTAATTCCAACAATATTATTAACTTCGCTCAATCTTAAAACAGTATCATTATGTAAATCGCAACTAGTTCTTGAAGGTACGTTATAAAGTATTTGATGAATTTCAACTTCATTTGCAATTTTACTAAAATGCTTAAATAATCCAATTTGATTAGGCTTGTTGTAATAAGGCGTAACTAACAAACAAGCATTAGCACCTAGGCGTTTAGCTTCTTTTGTAAGATCGATAGCCTCTTGTGTTGAATTTGCACCTGTACCAGCTATGACTGGGATTCTTTTATTAGCGTGTTTGATTGTAGTATCTATAAGCTGGCAGTGTTCATCAAAGTTAACTGTCGCTGACTCCCCTGTGGTTCCTACAATAACAATACCATCTGTACCTTCGCTGATATGAAAATCAATCAATCCGTGAAGCGCTTGAATATCGAGGCTGCCATCAGGAAACATAGGGGTAACAATTGCAACAAGACTGCCTTGAAGTGACATGAGATTGGCTATAAATTTAGTAAAATTGCTATTTTAACTTAAATAGTTAAGCACTAAAAAATTGATCATTCAATATATATTAAATAGTTATATTAATATATAACTTTATTCTTTGAAGTAATATAGGTTAATTGATATATTGCAACCCTATAGAAGCTATATGCTCTCCAAAAACTAATAAAAGAGAAACTTTGACTGTAAATCTTTTAAACAATTTTAAACGTATAATTTAACTTTATGATTCAACACTATTTCTTAATTATTATTAGTACCGTATTAGTTAATAATATCGTGCTTGTAAAAATATTAGGTCTCTGCCCTTTTATGGGGGTGTCTAAGAAGCTAGAAACATCAATCAGCATGTCAGCAGCTACTGCATTTGTATTAACTATAGGTTCAATGACAAGCTGGGCAATCAATCATTATCTTCTTGAACCTAATGATCTTATTTACTTAAGGACGCTTTCATTTATTGTTGTCATCGCAGGAGTTGTGCAGTTTACCGAAATGCTAATGGAAAAAAACTTTCCATTACTTTATCAACTACTAGGTATTTTTCTACCACTCATCACTACAAATTGTGCTGTGCTAGGCATACCTCTCTTAAATGCACAATCAAGTCACACCCTTCTAGAGTCGGCCCTGTTTGGTTTTGGTGGTGCTTTAGGCTTCTCTATAGTGCTTATCCTTTTTGCATCTTTAAGAGAGCGCTTAGATGGCGCAGAAATACCTTTACCCTTTAAAGGTACTGCCATTGCACTCGTTACAGCATCTATTATGAGCCTTGCATTTATGGGATTCGCGGGCCTAGATCGCTAATGATTACAGCGCTTTTAGTCATGATTTTGCTCGCAATACTTTTGGGCTTGGTTTTAGGTTATTCAGCGATCAAGTTCAAAGTAGATGGCGATCCAATGGTGGCAAGAATTGATGCCATACTGCCTCAAACTCAATGTGGACAATGCGGTTATCCAGGATGTAAACCTTATGCAACTGCAATTGCTAAAGGCGAAGCAGACATCAATCAATGTCCACCAGGAGGCGATGCTGGAGCTAAAGCTTTGGCTGAACTTATGGGTGTGGAATTTAAACCACTTAATGAAGAGCATGGGATACAAAAACCAAAATCAGTTGCATTAATTGATGAATCGACTTGTATTGGATGTACCTTATGTATTCAGGCATGTCCGGTTGATGCAATTTTAGGGGCAGCAAAACAGATGCATACTATTATTTCTAGTGAATGCACAGGCTGTGAATTATGCCTCCCTCCATGTCCGGTTGATTGCATAACAATGGAACCCATTCTTGAAAGTTCTGAAACTTGGAAATGGAAATATCCCATTTATAACATTGAAAAAATAGGCAAGGTCTAAATGTTAATGCAAATTAAAAAGATCTTTAAATTTAATGGCGGGGTTCATCCGGATGGAAATAAAGCAGAATCAACTCACTTACCCATTGCAAGATTACCTATTCCAAAAAAATTGGTGCTTCCACTTAGGCAGCATGTAGGTAACATTGCAAAATTAAAAGTAAAGATCGGTGATCATGTACTCAAGGGTCAAATGATCGCGGAAGCAGATGGCAATATCTCTGCTTCAATCCACGCACCAACATCAGGAAAAATTATAAAAATCAGTGAGGAGGTGGTTCCCCATCCATCAGGACTTCCTGACTTTTGCCTCACGCTTGAGCCGGATTTTAAAGATCAATGGATTGAAAAAAAATCTATCCAATGGAAAAAACTAGATAGCGCGACATTAATTCAAACGCTTACTCATTCAGGCATTGTAGGTTTAGGTGGTGCAGTTTTCC
This sequence comes from Candidatus Methylopumilus sp., assembly GCA_009693175.1. Classification (GTDB taxonomy): domain Bacteria; phylum Pseudomonadota; class Gammaproteobacteria; order Burkholderiales; family Methylophilaceae; genus Methylopumilus. The sequence goes on along the minus strand of SHXT01000006.1, from coordinate 17,577 downwards.
CAACACACATGAAATTAAAAATTAATAAAACTCAATCAATCAATACATTGGTTATTAATGCTGCCGAATGTGAACCGTTTATTACTTGTGACGATATGCTTATAAGAGAGCGTGCAGATGAAATTATTCAAGGTGCTCTTATTACACAGTCTATTCTTAATGCAAAACATTGTATGATTGGTATTGAAGATAATAAAATTGAAGCATTTCAGTCGTTAACAAAAGCTGCAAAAAAAACTTCTATTGAAATAAAAGTTGTACCAACGATCTACCCAAGTGGTGATGCAAAAAGACTTATTTATCTCTTAATGGGTATAGAAGTTCCAAAAGAAAAACGTTCTATTGATTTAGGTATTCAAGTATTTAATGTAGCTACAGTCGCAGCAATTTATCGATACATAGAGTTGGGTGAGCCCTCCATTAATAGAATAGTTACCGTGACGGGCAATGTGAAAACCCCTCAAAATTATGAGGTATTGTTCGGCACGCCTCTTCCAGAACTAATTAAAAATGCTGATGGAAAAGAAACCAAAATTGATAAATTTATTATGGGTGGCCCTATGATGGGATTTGACTTACCTTCAATTAACGTTCCAGTCACAAAAGCGATGAATTGTGTCATAGGAAGCTCTCCTGAATTATTTTTGCCCCCAAAACCTGTTATGCCTTGTATTCGCTGTGCGAGATGTGCAGACGCTTGCCCTGTATATCTTCAACCTCAAGAGCTTTATTGGTTTTCAAAATCATCTCAACTCGAGAAAGCTATAGATTATAATTTATTTGATTGTATTGAATGCGGTTGTTGTACTTATGTTTGTCCAAGCAATATTCCACTTGTGCAATTTTACAGATATGCAAAAAGTGAAATTATTGCTGAAGAAAAAGCAAAAGAAGCGGCTAACACCGCAAGAGAAAGAAATGAATTTAGACTTTCCAGAATTGAAAGAGAGAAAAAAGAACGTGCAGAGCGAAATGCACAAAAAGCATTAGGCGCGCAAGAAAAACAAGCAACCGATGAAAAAAAACTAGCCATTTCTGACGCAATCAAGAGAGTTAAAAAAAATCAACAAGAAAATATAAAAAATAAAAATGAATAATAGATCCCCCTACATTGTAAATGCACCTTCAGTAAGCACAATTATGTTTAAGGTATTGCTGGCCTTAATTCCAGGTATAGCTTTATATGTTTACGCTTACGGATTTGGGGTGTTGGTAAATATTTTTTTAGCATCTTTAACCGTTTTATTAACCGAAAGCACCATTCTTTCAATAAGAAAATTGCCTATCAAACCTTTTATTTTTGATGGTAGCGGTCTTGTAACGGCATGGCTTTTAGCCTTATCAATTCCATCAATAGCGCCTTGGTGGATCATCGTCTTAGGTACTTTACTCTGTATTATATTTGGTAAACATTTATATGGTGGCCTTGGATATAACTTGTTTAATCCAGCAATGGTAGGTTATGCAATTTTACTTATTTCATTTCCTGCGTTTATGACTCATTGGCAGGCGCCAATCTTTTTAATAGATGGGCACTTTGCATGGATAGATCAAATTAAAATAATCTTTAATAGCCAGTTAATTAGCAAAGAGACGGTAGATGCAATCAGTTCAGCAACACCTCTCGATTACATAAAAACTCAACTTACTCTTGATCAGCCGCTATCTAGAATTAAACAAGATAAAATATTTGGATTTTTTGGTGGGCAAAGTTTAGAAATGATAAATTTTGGCTATCTGGTTGGTGGGTTATATCTACTTAAAGAAAAAATTGTTTCATGGCATTTACCTGTCGCTTTTTTATTAACATTATTTTTAATTGGATTGATATTTAATATCTACCAACCTGATACATTTGCCTCGCCACTATTCCAAATCATGAGCGGTGGCAGCATACTATGTGCTTTCTTTATTATTACCGACCCTGTAAGCGCTCCAACCACCCCTAAAGGAAAAATATACTTCGGCATAGCTATTGCATTGTTAGTTTTTATTATTCGAATCTTTGGTGGGTATCCCGAAGGCATTGCATTTGCTGTTTTATTTATGAATATATGTGTGCCATTGATAGATAGCCTTACTCAACCAAGAGTTTTTGGCCATAAACAATAAGATGTTTAAAGATCACTTTAAAAAAATCTCAATTACAGCGACATCGATGATCATTTTTTCTTTTATAGCTTCAACCGCTTTAAGTATCTCATATTTCATTACCAAATCACCTATTGATGAAAGTGATGCGAAAGCTAAAAAAATATTTCTCAATCAAGTAATATCCGCTAACCTTTATGATAATGATTTAGTTAAAGATACTATTTCAGCTGAGCCAAGTCAGTTGCTTGGAAATAAAAAGAATATTGAAATATATCGCGCAAAGATAAAGAATAAGGTAGTGGCTGTAATTATTGAATCTATCGCTCCAGATGGCTATAGTGGAGAAATAAAAACACTGGTAGGTATCGATCATGAAAATAAAGTTTTGGGTGTTAGAGTTATCAATCACAAAGAAACACCAGGCTTAGGAGATTATATTGAAATTGAAAAAAGTAAATGGATTAAAAATTTTGATAACACCTCTTTGGAAAAAATAACAGAAAATCATTGGGCGGTAAAAAAAGATGGTGGCGAATTTGATTACACGACAGGCGCAACTATTACTCCTCGCGCAGTCATTAAATCAACATATAAAACGCTGCTTTATGCAAAGGAAAATAAACAAAGGTTGTTTGCATTATGAATAGTATTCAAAAAATTGCACTGGATGGATTCTGGAAACAGAACCCTGGTGTCGTGCAGCTTTTAGGGTTATGTCCAACTCTTGCAATAACAACATCGGTCATTAACGGTTTAAGTTTAGGGATTGCTACTGCCATTGTCATGGCGCTATCAAATGGCTCTGTATCACCTATCAGAAAATTTATTCCCATAGAAATTAGAGTGCCAGTTTTTGTTTTAATAATCGCCTCGCTCGTAACTATTATTGACTTTAGTATCCACGCTTTTATCCAACCTCTTTATAAGGCCTTAGGCATTTTTATTCCACTCATAGTAACTAATTGTATTGTGTTAGCTCGTGTTGAATCATTTGCTGCAAAAAATGAAACTACACCTTCTTTTTTTGACGGTCTTTTTATGGGACTAGGTTTAGCTATGGTATTAACTCTGTTGGGTGGTTTGAGAGAGCTTTTTGGGAAAGGCACTTTATTTTCAGGCATTGATCTTGTCTTTGGGCCATCAGCGAATAATTTAGTGATTCATTTCTTTGGTGATTATCATGGATTTCTTTTAGCTATATTGCCTCCCGGAGCTTTCATTGGTTTGGCATGTCTAATTGCCTTGAAAAATCGTATCGAAACAAATCAATAAGTTTAAATCATGAATCCTGCAAGGCGATTTAAGATTTTTGAAACGCTGTCAAAAGTTACGCCAAATCCTACCACCGAGCTTATTTATCAAAGCTCTTTCCAGCTTCTAATCGCAGTTATATTGTCTGCTCAAGCTACTGATAAATCTGTCAACAAAGCCACCTCTCTGCTATTTAGCAAAGCTTCTGATGCAAATCAATTATCAAAAATCAGCCTTGCCGAAATTGAATCTTGTATAAAAACAATTGGTTTATATAAAACAAAAGCAAAAAATATACTTGAAACAGCAAAAAAAATTTATAGCCAATTTAACGGAAATGTTCCAAACGATAGAAAATTACTTGAAGCATTGCCTGGGGTGGGCAGAAAAACTGCAAATGTGATTCTAAATACCATTTTTAATGAGCCTACTATTGCTGTTGATACCCATATATTTAGAATTGCTAACCGTATAAATATAGCACAAGGAAAAACTGTATTTGAAGTAGAAAAAAAATTAGTTAAACTAACCCCAGAAAAATTTTTAAGAAACGCTCATCATTTACTTATTCTGCATGGTAAATATACGTGCACCGCGCGAAATCCTAAATGTATGTCTTGTGTAATTTATGAGTTATGTGAATATAAGAAAAAATTGATTTAGAAGTAAATATGATCAATCTGTCTTTTATTTATTAAATAAATAACTTCTTTCTTTTCCTCATCATTCAGGGTGATCCATTTAGCAATCTCTTCCTCACTTCTGAAGCATCCATTACAAAAATGATGGTGTCCATTAATTAAACAAACGCCAATACAGGGTGATTCAATCAAAATAGTTACTTTTCTTTGGTTATACCAGGGCGCCATGACAATGCTTATATTTTTTATTGCTGCCACAAAAGCATGGGTCATTTCTACTAACTTTAGGCAACACCTCATTTGTCTCCTCTTTTTTTCTCAATGTTTTTTTGACTTCATTTTTATTTTTTTCATCAATTTCATTAAGTTCAGCTTCACTTCTAACTTTTACAATCATGGTGATTCGAGTTACTTCATTCTTTACTGTGTCTAAAAGATGGCCAAATAATTCGAATGCTTCTTTTTTATATTCTTGTTTTGGATTTTTTTGCGCATAAGAGCGTAAATGTATGCCTTGTCTTAAATGATCAAGAGATGATAAATGCTCTCTCCAGTGATGATCAATACTTTGAAGCATTATTGTTTTTTCAAAATGCCTCATTAATTCCTTACCTGCCAATGATTCCTTATTTTTATATTGCTTATTTGCTAAAGCAATTACTCTTTCGTGAATATTTTCAATATCAATTTGGGGTTCTTTATCTATCCATTTCTTAATAGATATATCAAGAATAAAATCAGATTTTAATAGCTTTTCTAGTGAAGTTATGTCCCACAAATATTCCATACTTCCTAGGGGAATATGATTTTGAAGAACATCCCGAATAACATCTGCCCTAATTACTGCAATAGTTTCTTGAATCTGATCAAAATCTAAAAGCTCATTTCTTTGTTCATAAATAACTTTTCTTTGATCGTTTGCAACATCATCATATTCTAAAAGTTGTTTTCTAATATCAAAATTTCTACCTTCAACTTTTCTTTGCGCATTTTCAATGGCTTTAGTTACCCATGAATGTTCAATAGCTTCACCTTCTGGCATTTTTAGTTTTTCCATAATGGCTGAAACTCGATCGGATGCAAATATTCTTAAGAGGGAATCTTCAAGTGATAAGTAAAATCGACTTGACCCAGGATCGCCTTGTCTTCCCGAGCGCCCCCTTAATTGATTATCAACCCTTCGCGACTCATGTCTTTCAGTGCCTATAATATGAAGGCCACCGGATTTAACAACTAAATTATTTTGTACTTTCCATGTCTCTTTAATTGCTATCACTTCTTTTTCTTTTTTACTGTCAGTTAATTTTTCATTTAATTTAATTTCATAAATATTGGCTTCAATACTCCCACCAAGAACAATATCTGTTCCTCGTCCTGCCATATTAGTTGCAATTGTAATCATGCCTGGCCTACCAGCTTGCGCAATAATATGCGCCTCCTTTTCATGATGTTTTGCATTTAAAACTTGATGTTTTAATTTTGCCTTGGTAAGTAGGTCAGAAATAAGCTCTGAATTTTCAATTGAAGTAGTTCCTACAAGTACAGGCTGATTAATTTTTTGGCATGCCTTAATATCTTCTACTACCGCGTCATATTTCTCAGATGAAGTTCTATAGACTTTATCCATCATATCTTTTCTTTGTGTCGGCCGATGAGGTGGAATAATAATAGTCTCTAGCCCATAAATTTGATTAAACTCGTAAGCTTCCGTATCAGCAGTACCTGTCATACCAGATAATTTTTGATACATCCTAAAGTAATTTTGAAAAGTAATTGATGCTAAAGTTTGATTTTCTTTTTGAATTGCGACACCTTCTTTAGCTTCAACTGCTTGATGAATACCTTCTGACCATCTTCGGCCTGGCATCATTCTTCCTGTGAATTCATCAACAATAATAATGCTGTTATCTTTAACAACGTAATGCTGATCTTTATTAAAAAGATTCCTAGCCTTTAATGCTGCATTAATATGATGAACCAATGAAATATTAGCTGCATCATATAAGCTCACCTGTTTTGATAATAGCCCTGCTTTTATAAGTAGCTGTTCTGCATTTTCATGGCCAATTTCTGAAAGCACAATCTGATGGGATTTCTCATCAACCCAATAATCACCAGCCCCATCTTCTTTATTCTGTTTAGCAAATTTTGATACAATTAAATTAATTTTTGTATAAAGATCAACATTATCTTCGGCTTGACCAGAAATAATTAAAGGGGTTCTGGCTTCATCAATTAATATTGAATCAACTTCATCGACTAATCCAAAATGTAATTTTCTTTGAACACGCTCTTCTTTAGAAAAGATCATGTTGTCTCTTAAGTAATCAAAACCAAATTCATTATTGGTGCCATAAGTGATATCTGCTTCATAGGCTTTCTTTTTCTCTTCACTTGAAATACTAGACAAATTAATCCCAACTTCTAGTCCAAGGAATTTGTAAACTTGACCCATCCACTCTGCATCTCGCTTTGCAAGATAGTCATTTACAGTAATAACATGAAGACCCTTGCCTTCCAAAGCATTTAAATAAGCAGGTAATGTTGCTACAAGCGTTTTTCCTTCACCCGTTCTCATTTCAGAAATTTTTCCATCATGAAGCGCCATGCCGCCAATAAGCTGCACATCAAAATGTCGCATCTCCAAGACGCGGCGACTTGCCTCTCTTACAACAGCAAAAACTTCTACCAAGATATCATCAAGCTTTTGCCTTTTAGTTAGGCGCGTTTTAAATTCTGAAGTTTTAGCTTTAAGTGCTGCATCACTTAACTTTTTTATTGCATCTTCAAGTAAATTTATTTGATGGACTTTTTTGCCATATTCTCTCAAAAGCCTATCGTTCCTACTTCCAAATAAATTTTTAACAATTGTTTTTAACATAATATGAATATTCTTAAACGAGGTAGTTTGAAAAAATTAATACTTAAGATATTTTCGAGGATCAAGAGGCTCTCCGTTCATCCTAATTTCATAATGGAGATGCGGTCCTGTCGATCTTCCAGTATTTCCTACAAGCGCTATAATTTGATCCTTCTTAATTCGGTCGCCTTCTTTAACTAATAATTTGAATGCGTGTGCATATCTTGTCTCAAGACCCGACCCATGAGAAATACGAACTATATTCCCATACTCTGGCGTTACTTCGGCTGCAATCACAACGCCTGCAGCGGTCGCTTTTATAGCCTGGCCAACTTCCGCGCTAAAATCTAACCCTTCATGAAAAGCCCTGACGCCTAAAAAAGGGTCTAATCTCCAACCATAGCTAGATGAATTGAATGGAGCATTTACTGGGGTTTTATTAGGCAAAGTATCTTTTAATACAATTTGCTTTAAATACATTGATTCTAAATTGCTGTAATACTCTTCATGCTTTTCAATATTAATCGTTAATTTATCAATAAATTCCTGAAGCTCTGATTCAGAAAAATTCTTTTCACTGACAAATGGGCCGCCTAAATCTGGAGATTTAGCAGAATCAGCTTTGGGTATTTTTTCGTTTGACTTTAATTTTTCTTTAGCAAAATCTTGAAGTCTTTGAGCTTGATTATCAATGCGAATTAATCTTGCTTGAAGTTCACCAATTTGATTTACATAAATATCTAAATTCTTTTGAAAACTTCCTAAATTTAGATCAAGCTTTAAATTAATTAATGATTTTTTACCTTCAACGCCCCCATTATATTTTGTATCAAGCCAATTGATAGTCTGAATGAGAGCAATAAATAACAAAAAGATTACAACTATAAAAGTCATTAAATGGATACTTTTTGGCTTTGATGTACTATTTGTTACAAAGATAATTCGCATTGAGCTCTAAAATTTAGCTTAAATAATACATAATTATAACTTATGAAGCCTTTGAATAAACTTTTAGAAAATGAAGTATTTTCTTTAATTAGAGAGAAAAATCGATCTATTTCTAGCTATCAAAGGCTATGGGTATTAAAAGCACCAGGCAAATTGTCTCCTATATCTCATGTCGGTGGCATTGAAAATAACGTTTTAACCATTTACGTTCAAAATAGCGGTGCCGCGAGCAAATTAAAATTTATTGAGTCCACGCTTATTAATGACTTAAATGAGGCGATTCAAAAAGAAATGCCGTATGTCAATCCAATTAAATCCTTAAAAATAAAATTGGTTATTAAGAATTCGAAAGTCGCTTCTCCTAGAGCTAAAAGCATCCCTTCTCAAGCTAAACTTGCTTTCGAAAACTTATTAAATACCCTTGAAGAATCACCTTTAAGACATCGCCTCATTAAACTTATCAAACATCATGCAAATACTACTGACTGAAATTATCATTCTTACTCTCGCTGGAAGTCTTATAGGTATTTTATCTGGGCTTCTCGGAATTGGTGGTGGTCTCATTATCGTACCTCTTCTAACTTTTACCTTAATTCATTTTCATGAAGTCACTTTTGATCAGGCAATGTTAATGGCAATTGGCACTTCACTAGCATCTATTATTTTTACAGCGGGCATGTCAAGCTACTTTCATAAAAAAAGAAATAATATGGATTGGTCGATAGCGATACATTACATTCCCGGTGTTTTATTGGGGGCGTCTGTTATGGCTTTTATTATTCCCCATTTGAATATTGTATTAATTAAACATACATTTATTATCTATACCTTTCTTGCTGCTTATAAAATTTTTAAAGGGCAAAAAATAAAAAGTGTTCTTAGATTGCCGACTTTTATTTTTGCTAGCTTTTATGGATTTATCATTGCTTCTATTTCCACCATTATCGGAATTGGAGGTGGAACGATGTTCGTTCCTTATTTTATTTACCATAAAATTAATCCAAGACTTGCTGTAGCACTATCAAGCTCTCTAGGTATATTTATAGGCTTAGGTGCCTCATTTGGATTTATCAAAAATGGGTCACATATCAATAACCTGCCACAACTCAGTATAGGATATATTTATCTGCCTGGCCTTTTACTTATCACATCATCAAGTCTCATTTTTGTAAGATTGGCAACAAAATGGATTCATCAAATTCCTGTTTTATTATTAAAAAAAATATTTGCTTGTCTATTATTTTTCATCGGCTTGTCAATGCTTTTTACAAGATAATCTACAATTAAAATATGTGGTTTTATGGTGACAAAGTTATTTAATGTGATAGTTTATTGCATAAGTTTTTTTATTTTTAAGATTTCCAAAATTTAGGAGAATGTATGTCAGAACTTAACCTTATTATTATCGCAGCGCTATTAGCAATTCTTTATGGCGCAGTGATGAGTGCCTGGATATTTAAACTACCTGCAGGTAATGCAAAAATGCAAGATATTGCTCATGCAATTCAGCAAGGAGCGAAAGCCTATCTTGCAAGACAATATAAAGCCATATCAATCGTAGGCATCATTTTAACAATTCTAATTGGTATCTTTATATCAAAAGAAACTGCATTAGGCTTTGTAATTGGCGCACTTCTCTCAGGCGCATGTGGATTTATCGGCATGAATGTTTCTGTCAGAGCCAACGTAAGAACAGCACAGGCCGCCACAAAAGGGATAGTCCCTGCGCTTGATGTCGCTTTTAAGGGAGGTGCTATTACAGGTCTATTAGTTGTAGGGCTTGGACTTCTTGGTGTCACTGGTTTTTACATGTATCTGGGCGGTACTGAAGCAACTAATTTAGATCCTCTTATTGGGCTTGCATTTGGTTCTTCACTTATTTCAATTTTTGCACGTTTAGGTGGTGGTATTTTTACCAAAGGTGCCGACGTAGGTGCAGATTTGGTTGGTAAAGTCGAAGCAGGTATTCCAGAAGACGATCCAAGAAATCCAGCTGTCATTGCAGATAACGTTGGTGATAATGTGGGTGACTGTGCAGGTATGGCAGCAGATTTATTCGAAACTTATGCAGTGACACTTATTGCAACTATGGTGCTTGGTGGACTTATGATCACGGACAATGGTGCGAGCGGTATTATTTACCCACTTCTATTAGGTGCAGTTTCTATTGTGACGTCAATTGTGGGGTGTTTTTTTGTAAGAGCCACTCCTAAAATGAAAAATGTAATGCCTGCTTTATATAAAGGACTCATTGTAGCTGGAGGACTGTCACTGGTAGCTTTCTACTATGTGACAAACTTTGTATTTCCTGAGGGCGTTTCAATTCAAAATGTAAATTATTCTTCTATGGATTTATTTCAAGCATGTATCGTTGGGCTAGTATTAACAGCAGCATTGGTATGGATTACAGAATATTACACAGGCACTGATTATGAGCCAGTAAGGCATGTGGCTCGTGCCTCTCAAACAGGGCATGCAACAAATATCATTGCCGGTATTGGTATCTCAATGAAATCAACAGCCTTACCCGTAATATCTGTATGTATTGCAATCTTTGTATCTCATAAGCTTGCAGGTCTTTATGGTGTAGCTGTTGCGGCCACATCAATGTTAAGTATGGCTGGTATTATTGTAGCATTAGATGCTTATGGCCCGATTACTGATAATGCAGGTGGTATTGCGGAGATGGCGGGATTACCTAAGAGTGTCCGTGATGTAACAGACCCTCTAGACGCAGTCGGCAATACAACTAAAGCAGTTACTAAAGGTTATGCAATTGGATCTGCCGGTCTTGCAGCGCTTGTACTTTTTGCAGACTACACACATAAATTGGAATCTGTAGGTATTGCAACCACATTTGATTTAAGTGATCCATTAGTAATTATTGGGCTAATTATCGGCGGCCTTATTCCATATCTTTTTGCTGCGATGGCTATGGAAGCTGTAGGCAGAGCTGCAGGCGCAGTGGTTGAAGAAGTGAGACGTCAATTCAAAACCATCAAAGGTATTATGACTGGCAAAGGTAAACCTGATTATGCACGAGCTGTTGACATGTTAACATCAGCAGCTATTAAGGAAATGATTGTGCCTTCATTGCTTCCAGTTGCGGTGCCTATTGTTGTAGGTTTAACTTTAGGTCCTAAAGCATTAGGCGGTCTTCTCATGGGAACTATTGTGACAGGTTTATTTGTAGCTATCTCGATGTGCACAGGTGGTGGTGCTTGGGATAATGCAAAAAAATATATTGAAGATGGTAATCATGGCGGTAAAGGTTCAGAAGCTCATAAAGCAGCTGTCACAGGAGATACTGTAGGCGACCCTTATAAAGATACAGCAGGACCTGCTATTAATCCGCTCATTAAAATTATTAATATTGTGGCCCTTCTTATTGTGCCGCTTCTATAATTTTTAAAGCTTTAAAAAAGCGCCTATTTATAGGCGCTTTTTTTATTTAAATTTTTAAGCATGTAGATAATATTTTTTAACAAATCTCTCTCGGAATATCCTTCGAGACTTTTTGGATGTTTAGAAAATAAAACTAAAGATTTATTGTATCCAATAGGCTGCCAATGCATATAATTAAATTCATTTTGAGGATAAATAGCTATTAAACGTATCTTGTAAGCACAAGCAAAATGTACAAGCGATGTATCAGGTGTAATTAATAAATCCATACTCTTAATTAATGATGCAACATATAAAATAGAAGCTGCTGGTGGCAAAACCTCAACAAGATTGTGATTTAATAAGGAATTTTTAATTTTGATATTATCTAAATAGTTACTTGGGGATGTAATTAAAAATATAGTACATGAAGAACATTCATTTTTTATAGTTTTTACTATTAAATTTATACTATTAAAATCTAAATTTCTCTCTTCTTTACTTCCAAAAAAGTTTAAACAAATATAAGGTTTATTTTTTCTATTTAGAATTCTTGATGTTCTTTTTAAATGTTTTTTATCTAATGGAACATAATAGTTATTATTAAAATCACGTAATTTAGGCTTTAATAAATTTATAAGATTTAAATAAACCAAAGAAAGCGGCTGATTAACATCAGCATCACCTTGTTTATCATATAAGCCTAAAGATGACCCATTAACTCCATATCTCGAGCCTTTTTGAGGAGAAATGGCCCACACCGGATTAATTAACCTTATCTCAAGAAGAGCTCGCCAAACAATACTATGATTTAAATCGATCAGAAGATCTATTTTTTCTTTCCTTAGATTTGTTAGGCATAAAATTGCTAAAAAAATATTTTTTGGATATTTTTGAATTTTATCAACATACCGGTTCTTAGTTAAGACTCCTGCATTTACTTCACTTGCTAAAATAATAACTCTAGACTTTGGAAAGCTTTTTTTTAAGGCGCTAATTAATGGGGTTGTCACAATCATATCCCCTATTCGGTCGTACCTAAAAATTAGAATTTTTTTTAATTTTTTATTGTCAAATGGGGTATTTTTTTTACGAGCAATTATTTTTAAGAAAAAAGCTTTAAGTGTATTTTTTAAACTCATTGCTATTTAGTTTAATCTTTAAGAGAAAGGTCAGTAATTCTTTCAAACGCTTCAATATATCTTATGCTTGTTTTTTGGATAACGTCTTCTGGGAGTTTTGGAGGCGGGGGCGATTTGTTCCATCCAGTTGACTCTAACCAATCTCTTATAAATTGTTTATCAAAACTTGGTTGGGAAGTGCCTTCTTGATACTGATCTAATGGCCAAAAACGTGAAGAATCTGGCGTTAATATTTCATCAATAAGCACTAAATTATTTTGCTCATCTAAACCAAATTCGAACTTAGTGTCCGCAATAATAATGCCTTTCGTAAGCGCAAAAGAAGCTGCTTCTTGATATAACTTAATACTAATTTCTTTGATGCGAGATGTAATATCTTTGCCTACACGCATTTCACATTCTTCATACGAAATATTTTGATCATGTTGGCCAACCTCTTCTTTGCTCGAGGGCGTAAATATAGGCTCAACTAATCTTGAAGATTCCTTTAATCCGGATGGAATTTTTATGCCACATACAGTTTGTGTATTTTGATAATCTTTCCAACCGCTTCCTGATAAATAACCCCTCACAATAGCCTCAATAGGAAGCGCCTTTAATTTACGCACCACAATCGAACGATGTTTAACTTGAGCCACTTCATTTTCTGCTACAACACTTTCAGGCGCTATACCTGATAAATGATTAGGTACTATAAATGAAAGTTTGTTAAACCAAAAATCTGCCATTTGAGTAAGCACAAACCCTTTAAAAGAAATAGGTTCATTCATTACCACATCAAATGCAGACAATCGATCTGTCGTCACAATCAATAGATGTTTCTTATCAACTTCGTAAATATCTCTGACTTTACCTTTGTGAAGCAAGGGAAGACTTGTGATTGATGTTGCAGTCAATTGACCTTCAGCCATTTAAAATCTTTTTTCTAGAATTTCAATTGCAGGGAGTTTTTTACCTTCAGCAAACTCTAAAAAAGCACCTCCTGCAGTTGAGATATATGAGATATCATTTGCGACATTAAATTTTTCTATTGCAGCAACAGTATCACCTCCGCCTGCCAATGAAAATGCATCTGAACTCGCAATCGCATGCGTCATTGTCTCAGTGCCTTTTGAAAACTGAGCAAATTCAAATACACCAATAGGCCCATTCCAAATAATTGTTTTAGCTTTTTGAATACATTTAACAATCTCATTAACTGAATCTTCGCCTAGATCAAAAATCATGTCATCTTTGTTAATATCTTTAATATTTTTTTTAATAGCACTTTCATTTGCATCTAATTTTTTACCACACACAACATCTGAAATGACAGGTAATGAAGCGCTACGTTTTACTAACTTATCAATAATTTTTTTAGCTGCAGGCACTAGATCTTCTTCATACATGGAACTACCTATATCGAAACCCATAGCCTTGATAAATGTATTCGCAATACCTCCACCTACAATAAGCTGATCTACCTTCTCAGATAATGTATCTAAAATAATTAATTTACTAGAAACTTTACTGCCACCTACAATAGCAATCATAGGCCTTGAAGGTTCGAATAGTGCTTTTTCAAGCGCTTCTAATTCAGCTACAAATAAAATACCTGCACATGCAATGTCGGCATATTGAGCAATACCATAAGTAGAGGCTTCTTTACGATGTGCCGTTCCGAAAGCGTCCATCACAAAAATATCTGTGAGTGAAGCATATTTTTTTGCTAATACTTCATCATTATGTTTTTCACCAATATTAAATCTACAATTTTCTAAAACTGTTAATTGACCTGGCGTCACATTAAAAGGTTTATTTACCCAGTTAGAGATAAATTTCACAGGATAATCAAGATAATTTTTTAAGAATTCAACAACAGGCTTTAAGGAATCTTCACTACTAAACTTTCCTTCCTCAGGTCTCCCTAGATGAGATGTCACCATCACGCTCGCACCTTGTTGAAGTGCAAATTTAATCGTAGGTATAGAAGCTAAAATTCTTTTAGGGGATGTAATTTTTCCATCTTGAATGGGTACATTCAAGTCAGAGCGAATAAAAACTCTTCTATCTTTAAGATTTAAATCGACTAATCTTTTAATATTCATTAATCAAATATTATTTGGCTGACATAAGCGCCAAGGCTGTGTCAATCATGCGACAGCTAAATCCCCACTCATTGTCATACCAGCCAAATACTTTAACTAGTAATCCATCTTCACTTACTTTGGTTAAATTGGCATCAAAAAATGAAGATGCTTCGGTATGATTAAAATCAATAGAGACTAAAGACTCTTCATTGTAAATTAATATGTCTTTTAAATTTCCTGAGCTCGCAGCTTCTTTAATAATACGATTCACTTCTTCTTTTGAGGTTGCTTTCTCTGGTATAAATGTAAGATCAATTAATGAAACATTAAGCGTTGGAACTCTAATAGCAATTCCATCAAGCTTACCCTTAAGATCAGGTATTACTAAACCAATAGCTTCTGCTGCTCCAGTTTTAGTAGGTATCATAGAAGCAGTTGCTGATCGCGCTCTTCTTGAGTCTTTATGATAATGATCACTCAAATATTGATCATTTGTATATGAATGAATAGTTGTCATTAGGCCACTTACAATACCTAATTTATCATGCAAGGGTTTAACAATAGGAGCCAGTGCATTTGTTGTGCAGGAAGCATTTGAAATTATTTTATCTGAAGATTTTAAAATTTGATGGTTAACACCATAAACTATAGTTGCATCAACATCCTTACCGCCGGGCGCTGAAATAATGACTTTTTTTGCACCTTGTTTAACGTGTATCATTGACTGCTCTTTACTTGTAAAGGTGCCTGTAGATTCCATTACCACATCCACATTTAAATTGCCCCAAGGTAATTCTTCTGGATTTCTTGTGCTATAAAATTTAATAACGTCACCATTCACGATAATTTCATGATCGTTAGTTTTAATATCTGCATTAAATTTTCCGTGCGCACTATCATATTTAAGTAAATGAGCATTAGAGACTGAATCGCCACGACTCGAATTAATCGCAACAACTTTAATATCATGACGATTTGTTTCATAAATCGCCCTTAATATTAAACGGCCAATTCTTCCAAATCCTGTGATTGCTATCTTAATTGCCATAGACATTTCCTTAATAAAAAATAAGGCATCTCAAACTTGAGATGCCTTATTTGACTTACTCAATAATGATTACAGAATTGATTTAACAGTTGAGACAACATTTTCTACTGTAAACCCAAAATGTTTAAATAATGCACCACCTGGTGCCGATTCACCAAATGTATCAATCCCTACAGCAGCGCCATCTAAACCAATGTACTTTCTCCAGAAATCAGTGACGCCAGCTTCAATTGATACGCGTTTTACGCCCTTAGTTAATACGCTATCTTTATATGCTTGATCTTGTCGGTCAAATACATTAGTTGATGGCATAGACACTATACGTGCTTTAATATTTTGTTCTTTTAACGCTACTTGTGATTTCAATGCAAGATCAATTTCGGATCCAGTTGCAATCAAAATCACATCTGCCTTGCCACCTTCTGCTTCTATTAACACATATCCACCTTTGCGAATTAAATCAATTTGCGCATCGGTTCTTTTTGTAAATGAAGTATTTTGTCGGCTTAATACTAAGCTTGTTGGATTGTGGGCGCTTTCAACTGCACATACCCAAGCCACAGCAGTTTCAGTTGAATCTGCTGGTCTCCATACATCCATTCTAGGAATATAGCGAAGGCCCGAAGTTGTTTCTATCGGTTGATGAGTTGGACCATCTTCACCTTGACCAATCGAATCATGTGTTAGTACGTAAATCACCCTTTGTTTCATGAGCGCTGCCATTCTCATACCGTTTCTCATGTAATCAGTGAACATATGGAAAGTTCCACCGAAAGGAAGCACACCTCCATGGAGAGCCATACCATTCATAATAGCTGCCATACCAAATTCGCGCACACCATAAGAAATATAATTACCTGGTGTTTTTCCACTCACGTGTTGGAAGCTAGAGCAGCTTGTTAAGTTAGATCCTGTTAAGTCCGCTGAACCACCCACGAACTCAGGTAAGATGGATGCTAGTGCTGCAATCGCATTTTGTGAAGCTTTGCGTGTAGCCAACACTTCGCTTTTTTCGTTTGCTGATTTAATCATAGCGTCAGTAAATGCTTTCCAATTTTTTGGAAGATCACCTTTCATGCGACGTTTAAATTCAGCTGCTAAATCTGGGAATTCTTTTTCGTAAGCTGCAAACTTCTCATTCCAATCCACTTCAGCTTTAGCGCCTTTATCTTTTGCGCTCCATCCTGCATAAATATCTTCAGGAATTACAAAAGGATCGTGCTTCCAACCAATCGCTTCTCTTGTTGCAGCAACTTCAGCATCACCTAAAGCTGATCCATGACAATCATGCGATCCAGATTTGTTTGGCGAGCCTTTACCGATAATTGTTTTACAACAAATTAAAGATGGTTTATCTGTCACTTTCTTAGCTGCTTCAACCGCTTTATTAACTGCTTCAAAATCATGGCCATCGACATTCGGAATCACATGCCAACCGTAAGACTCAAAACGTTTCGCTGTGTCGTCTGTATACCAACCTTCAATATGACCATCAATAGAAATACCGTTATCATCCCAAAACGCAATCAGATTACCAAGGCCCCATGTACCTGCAAGTGCACAAGCTTCATGAGAAACGCCTTCCATCATACAACCGTCACCTAAAAATACGTAAGTGTGGTGATCTACAATTTTATGATTTGGTTTATTAAATTGATTTGCGAGTAATTTTTCTGCCATAGCAAAACCTACTGCGTTACTAATACCTTGACCTAAAGGTCCTGTAGTTGTTTCAACACCTGGTGCATAACTATATTCGGGGTGGCCTGCACATTTAGAATGAAGCTGACGGAATGTCTTGATTTCATCCATCGGTAAATCATAGCCAGTGAGATGGAGAAGTGAATAAATCAACATAGATCCATGACCATTCGAAAGAATAAAGCGGTCACGATTAGCCCAGTTTGGATTTTTAGGGTTATGTTGTAAATGATGATTCCATAAAACCTCTGCAATTTCAGCCATACCCATAGGCGCACCTGGGTGTCCTGAATTTGCTTTTTGAACTGCATCCATTGATAACGCACGAATCGCGTTAGCTAAATCTTGACGTGTTGCCATTATTGCCTCCCGAAATTGACAGTATTACAAATATTTTTTGAATATTTGTCTACTAAATATAAAGTTAAAAAATTGATGT
>SHXT01000005.1 GCA_009693175.1 Candidatus Methylopumilus sp. | reverse complement strand
TCAGTTAACCCAACGCTTGCGAGCTGATCAACAATTAATGCAAAGTCAGAAGGTCTTACAGATAAAAAGAACGCTAAATTTTGTGGAAAAGTTGATTCATTTGAAAGACGGCCACTTAATTTTTTGAATGCATTTTCATCGCTAGATGGATTTGCTTGGTAGAAATTACGCGCGATAAAACGTTCAAATACTTTTGTGCCATAATTTTTTTTGAATTTGATATCAAGCATGGATTTGATGTCATCTCGCCAAGCTGATTCCTTAAGTGGGGACCTCCCCACCGAAAGAATTTTCATTTTTTCGGGTAGTCGGCCAAGCGTATCAAGTCTAAAAAGACCTGGAATAAGTTTTATTCTAGAAAGGTTTCCACTTGCACCAAACAGAATCAGTGTGCAGTCATCTATTTTTGTCATAGGTAATTAAACGTTAAGTTATTTAACTTTTTTTACCGCATGGCCACCAAATGCATTACGCATCACTGATAGCAACTTGTAACCATAGCCTTGTTTTTCTTGACTTCTAAATCTAACTTGTAATGCTAATGTTAATACGGGTGTAGGAATGCCTTGTTCAATAGACTCAACAACAGTCCATCGTCCTTCACCTGAGTCAGCAACATAAGGAGCTACTTCATCAAGATTTTGATCCACTTGAAGTGCTTCTGCAGTTAAATCTAACAGCCAACTTCTAACGACCGAACCGTGTCTCCATAATTCTGTAATTTGTGCCAAATCAAGCTTAAATTCACTTTTACCTTTAAGAAGCTCCAGACCTTCAGCAAATGATTCCATCATGCCGTATTCGATGCCATTGTGGATCATTTTAGTGAAGTGACCTGAGCCTACTGGCCCTAAATGAGCCCATCCTCGATCTGTTGCAGGAGCTAGCGCTTGAAGAATAGGTTTCATGACATTTGCAACCTCTTGTTTTGCACCTACCATTAGGCAATAACCATTTTCCAAACCCCATACACCACCCGATGTTCCACAGTCCATAAAGCCAATGTTTTTCTCTTCGAGAAACTTACCAATACGCTGTGTGTCTTTGTAGTTTGAATTGCCACCATCAATAATAATATCGCCTTTATTTAAAAGAGGCACTAGTCCTTTGATTTGATCTTCCGTTGGATTTCCTGCTGGTACCATAAGCCAAATAATTTTTTGACCTTCTAGTTTTGAAACAGCATCTTGAATTGAGCTTGCCCCAATAATTTTTGCTTTTTCTTCTAGTTTTTTTATAAGTTCCGCGCTGTGGTCAAAACCTACTACAGAAATGCCTTTTTGAACGAGACGAGTAGCCATATTGCCACCCATTTTTCCGAGACCAATCATTGCTAATTTCATTTTTTACCTTTTTGTGGAAGATTTATTATTGCTTAATCTTTTGGAATAAAGCAAATTAGTTTAAAGTTTGATACAAGTTAAATTATATCAAACGCAAGCCCGTCAAAGGAATTGATTTCGATATAAAATCCATTTTATTTTTGAAAGATTGACATGAATTTGAAACGCATTAAATGGCAGCTATTTAATAGCCAGATTTCCTTAGATAATACCGCTAAAGAGCATATATTAGGGCTCGCGGAGTCATCAATAAAAGATCGTGGAGTATTTCATATTGTCTTAGCAGGCGGTTCAACGCCTATGAATGTTTATAGCTTGCTTAAAACTGTTAAGACAGATTGGCATAAATGGCAGATTTATTTTGGCGATGAGCGCTGTTTAGATAAGGATCATCAAAATAGAAATAGTACAATGGTTTTTGAGTCTTGGTTGAGTCATATTGATATGCCATTACAAAATATTTACGTGATTCCAGCAGAGGAAGGGCCTATCAAGGGTGCAGCCCTTTACAATGAAACTTTAAGTAATCTAGGTGATTTTGATTTAGTGCTTCTAGGTTTAGGGGAAGATGCCCATACAGCAAGCTTATTCCCCGGACATCATTGGGATGATAATTTGGATGTTTTGGCTGTGTTTGATGCACCTAAGCCACCGCCCTCTAGAGTGTCGCTTTCACCCGCTCGTTTGAGCCGTTCTAAAGCAGTTCTTTTTTTAATCAGTGGAAAAGAAAAACAAACAGCGATGAGTCAATGGCAATCAGGAGAAGCTATACCGGCAAGTACCATAACTTGCGTTAACGGCATTGATATATTTTATTTTAATGGCAATTAAGTTTTTTGAATGACAATATTTGGAAATTTATTACTGTAATCCTGCGCAAGCTGGGCAACTTTAATGGCTGTTATCCGAGCAATTTTTTTATAGGTTTTAGCAGCGCTACTTTCAGGTTCAGCAACTACAGTAGGGTTGCCATTATCAGTCTGTTCCCTAATTTTAATATCTAAAGGCAGGCTTCCTAAGAGAGGCACGCCATAATCTTTACACATCTTTTCGGCACCACCTGAACCAAAAATATGTTCTTCGTGACCACATTTTGAACATGTGTGTGTTGCCATATTTTCAACAATACCAATAATTGGAATATTCACTTTTTCAAACATTTTTAATCCACGTCTAGCATCAAGGAGCGCAATATCTTGAGGGGTTGTCACAATAATTGCTCCTGTAACCGGAACTTTTTGAGATAGTGTGAGTTGAATATCGCCAGTGCCTGGTGGTAAGTCAACCACAAGATAATCTAGATTGTCCCATCTTGTTTCTTTAAGAAGTTGTTCAAGTGTCGAGGTGACCATAGGGCCCCGCCATACCATAGGCGTTTCAGTATCCACAAGAAATCCAATCGACATTGCTTGAATGTCATGTGCCATAACGGGTTCCATAGACTTGCCATCTTTACTCTCAGGTTTTGTATGGATACCTAACATTTGAGGTTGGCTTGGACCATAAATATCTGCGTCTAATATGCCTACACGAGCCCCTTCTGCCGATAAAGCTAAAGCAAGGTTAACAGCAGTTGTTGATTTACCCACACCACCTTTACCAGAAGCCACTGCAATAATATTTTTAACGCCAGAGATAAGAGGTATCCCTTTTTGAACTGCATGAGAAGTAATTTTGAAATTAATTTCAACAGATAACTGAACGAGGGGTAGAGCTTTTTTTAATACAGAGACAATTAAATCTTTAATCTCAATAAGCTGGCTTTTTGCTGGATAACCAAGCAACACTTTAATTTCAATTTGACTATCTTTAATCGTAATATTTTTAATTGCTTTGTCGTTAATTAAGTTGTTATAGGTATTGGGATCAATAACCTTTTGCAGTAAATCTTTAATTTGATCTTGAGTGTAAGTCATAAGTGAGTCATTTTAACCTATCTTACTCGAGGCGTCATTTGATAGAATAGGAACTTGATTAAATCAATAAAGTTTTCTAATTCATGCGAAAGATCTTAGTCACTTCTGCATTGCCATATGCAAATGGAAGTATTCACTTGGGCCACTTGGTGGAGTACATTCAAACTGATATTTGGGTAAGGTTTAAAAAAATGCAAGGTAATGAAGTTTATTACGTATGTGCTGATGATACGCATGGAACGCCTATTATGCTTCGGGCCGAGAAAGAAGGCATTACACCCGAGGTGTTAATTAAGAAAGTTCATGTTGAACATTCAAAAGACTTTTTAGATTTTTTTGTAAATTTTGATAATTTTTACTCAACAAATTCTTCTGAAAATCTTAAGCTGTCCCAAGATGTTTATAAAAAACTTAAACAAAATGAAAAAATTTATACAAAAACCATAGAGCAATTTTATGATCCAGCAAAGAAAATGTTTTTGCCAGATCGTTTTATTAAAGGTGAATGTCCAAAATGTCATGCAAAAGATCAATACGGTGACTCTTGTGAAGTTTGTGGAGCCACTTATACACCCACAGAATTAATTAATCCTACGTCTTCAGTTTCAGGCTCAGTCCCAATCAAAAAAGAAACCGAACATTATTTCTTTAAACTATCAGAATGCGAATCGTTTTTAAAAGAATGGACATTGTCAGGCACTCTTCAGCAAGAAGCTGCCAATAAAATGAATGAATGGTTTAAGTCTGGTTTGGCTGATTGGGATATTTCAAGAGATGCACCTTATTTTGGCTTTGAGATACCTGATGCACCAGGGAAATATTTTTATGTCTGGCTTGATGCACCTATAGGCTACATGGCTAGCTTTAAAAAACTTTGTGATGATAAAAAAATAAATTTTGATGAATTTTGGAATTCAGATTCTAAAACTGAGCTTTATCATTTTATTGGCAAAGATATTCTTTATTTTCATGCATTATTTTGGCCGGCAACCTTAAAATTTTCTGGCTTTAGAACGCCAACTAAAATTTTTGCGCATGGTTTTCTAACAGTTAATGCAGAAAAAATGTCAAAGTCTCGCGGTACATTTATAACAGCCCGAAGTTATTTGGACCATATTAAGAACCCAGATTATCTTAGATATTATTATGCTGCTAAATTAAACAGCACGATGGAAGATATCGATCTTAATTTAGATGATTTTCTTTCAAGAGTGAATAGTGATCTTGTAGGTAAATTTATTAACATTGCAAGTAGAACCTCAGGATTTATTCATAAGTATTTTGATGGAAAACTTTATTTAGATGATACAAAAACGGGTACAGAGCATATTTCTATTACGCAAAAATGTAAAGATATAGAAGGCGATGTAAAGACTTACTTTGAATCAAGAGAGTATGGTCGTGCAGTTAGGGAAATTATGCGCATTGCTGATATTACAAATGAATATGTTAATACGAAAGCACCATGGATTTTAGCTAAAAATGAAGAACAGCAGAAGCAAGGTTCAGATTTACATATTATATGCAGCAGAAGTTTAGAATCATTTAGAAGGCTTGCTATTTATTTAACACCAATATTGCCAAAACTCACTCAAGATATTGCACACTTTTTTAATGAAAAAGAATTTAAATTATTTTCTGATCTTAATAAAAAAAATATTACGGTGAATGAATACCAACATATATTAACTAGAATTGAAAAGAAAGATATCGATATGATGATTGAATCAAATAAAGAATCCTTGAACCAAAATACCGAAGCTTCAAAAGAGAGTGAATTAGATAAGTCTATAATTTCAATTGATGATTTTATAAAAATTGATTTAAGAGTAGCTCTTATTAAAGATGCTTCCTTTGTAGAAGGCTCTGATAGCCTTCTTAAGCTGTCTCTCGATCTTAATGATGGCCGATTAAGGCAGGTATTTGCTGGAATAAAATCTAAATATGCTCCTGAAAAGTTAATTGGTAAGTTAACTGTCATGGTTGTAAATTTAAAACCTAGACAGATGAAATTTGGTTTATCTGAAGGTATGGTGCTTGCTGCTAGAGATCAATCCGAAGGGCCATTTATTCTTTATCCGGATCAAGGTGCTAAACCTGGCATGAGAATTAAATAGTTAATCTAATTAATTTCTAAATAAATTTTTTCTAGAGTTTCTGTAGGATTTTTTGATTGAGTGATCGATCTTCCAATTACAAGATAATTTGATCCAGCCTTAATAGCATCTATAGGTGTCATCGTTCTTATTTGATCATTAGGTAAGTCGTTAGCCATTCTTATTCCTGGGGTTATGAATAAAAATGAGTTATGAAAGTGTGTTTTTAGAAAACTTAAATCTTTCGCTGAACATACAATACCATTTAATCCACTTTTTTCAGTTAGCTTAGCAAGATGGAGTTCTTGATCTTCTAAATGCCTAGATACCCCAATTTCATTTAATGTTTCTTGGTTCATACTAGTTAAAACAGTTACCGCAATTAAGAGTGGTTTTTCTTTAACCTTATTTACACCTTCCAAAGCAGCTTCTAACATAGCGCCTCCACCTGAAGCATGAACGTTTAGCATCCATATACCCAATTGACTCGCTACTTCACAAGCTTTGCGAACAGTTGTCGGAATATCATAAAATTTAAGATCTAGAAAAACTTTAAATTGTTTAGTGTGAAGATATTCAATAAATGCAGGGCCTGTAGCTATAAATAATTCTTTACCAATTTTTACATGGCAATACTTCGGATTGAGTTTTGATACAAAATCTTTTGCATTTTTGATATTTGCATAATCAAGCGCAACAATAACTTTGTTAGTTTCTTTTTCTATCATTAATTAATTTCTGTAGGCTCCGATGGTAATGCTTCCCAAGCATTGCAAGCTGGGCATTGCCAATGGTGTTGTTTAGCTTTAAATCCACAACCACTACAAGTAAATAAACGTCGATTACCAATTGCATTTCGAACAGTTTGTTGAATTAGCTGAATATCCTGCTCTTTATGTTTACTATTCATCGCACGCGCTTGAAACAATTGATCTAGAGCTTGGAGACTTGGTTTTCTAATAAGCTCTTTTCTTGCAAGCTCTTCTGCTATTTCTGAGCCCTCTAGTTTTAAAGTAGATTCATAGATCACATTAAGTAGTGATCTTAATTTGTAGTTTTCAAAATAAAGATTTAAAAGCGACAAACCTTCTTCTGTTTTTTTTAATTTTTCAAATGCATTAAGTATTTTGGCTGAAACAAGACCTAAAGACTCTGGATCTTGAAACTCAATCTTTTTCCAATAGCTAATGGCTTTTTCATAATTACCATCTTCTGCATCTAAATCCCCAAGCAAGACATTTGCGCGTACACATTGTTTATGTGCATCGAGTGATTCATTTAATGATTTGACAGCTAATTTTTTATCTTTATCTAAGATTGCATTTAGCGCGATTTCACAATAGTAATGGCTAATCTGAAGCCTAAAAGAAACGCCAGATTCTTTTTCGAGCTTTGTGGCCATCTTAATTGCATTCTGCCATTCGCGTTCTTTAACATAAATTTCAAGCAATGCATTTGATGAATATTGTTTATATTTTCCATTTTCTAGTTTTAAGAATAGCTCTTCTGCACGATCAAATAAACCCGCTTTAAGATAGTCTTGTGCTAGCTCAGCTTTAACAGACTCTTCTTGAGATGGATTAAGATCACGATTTTCTAATAAAGCTAAATGCATATTAATTGCTCGATCAATATGACCTATACGTCTTAAAATACTGCCTAATGCAAAATGTAACTCAAGTGATTCATTATTGATTCTAATAGCATCTATGAATGCATTCACCGCTTTCTCATATTGATTAGTAATAAGATAATTAAGGCCCTTAAAGTAAGTGGCGGGAAGGCTTGTAGATTCCTTCATTAATTGTTTAATATCAATACGTGCCGCAATCCATCCCAAAGCAAAAAAGAAAGGGATAATCAGGAGCCACCAGTACTCAAGTTGAATCATAATTTATTTATTGTATATGTATTAATTGATAGATCAAAAAAAAGCATATCCTGGTTAGAAGATATGCTTTTAAATAATTTTTAATGCTATTTATCAACGCGATCTTTAAGTTCTTTGCCCGCTTTAAAATGTGGAACATATTTCTCAGGCACTTCAACTTTTGAACCTGTTTTAGGGTTTCTTCCTAAACGAGGTGGGCGATAGTTCAGACTAAAGCTACCAAACCCTCTAATTTCAATCCTTTTACCTTTAGAGAGAGTGTCTCCCATCGCATCTAAAATTGCTTTCACAGACAATTCAGTGTCTTGATAAACCAGCTGAGAGAAACGGCTAGCTAGTAAGTTGATTAATTTAGACTTAGTCATATATTAATTATTTTTTACTATCTAATTTTGCTTTCAATAAGGCACCAAGATTAGTTGTGCCGGCATTGGCAGAACTTTCTTCAACTTCAGCCTTTTTCTTTACAGTTTTTGGTTTTGTTGCATTTTTAGATTTTAATGAAAGTTGAATTGTTTTTTCTTTCGCATCGATTTTAATGATTTGAACTTCAATTTCATCGCCTACTTTAATAATAGCTGAAGCAGCTTCAATTTTATCTTCACTTACTTCATTAATATCAACAATGCCATCAACTTGATCTGCTAAAGTTACTATTATGCCGCTAGCATTAGCAGATTTTACTGTACCTTTAACAAAAGCACCTTTGTCATTTGCTTTTGTGAAACCCGTAAAATTATCACCTGATAATTGTTTAAGACCGAGAGAGATTCTTTCTTTCTCAACATCGATTGTTACGATAAGCGCTTCTAGCTCATCACCTTTTTTAAAGTTTCTAATAGCTTCTTCGCCTGTTTTATCCCATGAAATATCAGATAAATAGATTAGCCCATCTATGCCACCATCGAGGCCAATAAATATACCGAAATCAGTGATGGATTTAATTGGACCACTGACCTTATCGCCTTTTTTATGTGCTTCAGAGAATTTTGCCCATGGGTTTGATTTGCATTGCTTCATGCCTAATGAAAGCCTTCTTCTGTCTTCATCAATTTCAAGAATCATGACTTCAACTTCATCTCCTAATTGAGCAATTTTACCTGGGTGAATATTTTTATTTGTCCAGTCCATTTCGGATACGTGAACTAGACCTTCAATACCTGCTTCAATTTCTACGAATGCACCATAGTCTGTTAAGTTGGAAACTTTACCAAATAAGCGCGTGTTTACTGGGTATCTTCTTGATAAACCTTTCCATGGATCATCGTCAAGCTGTTTTAAACCTAATGAAACACGATTTTTTTCTTGATCAAATTTAAGTACTTTAGCTTCAACTTCATCGCCAATATTTAAAATTTCTGATGGATGTTTTACACGTCTCCATGCCAAGTCAGTGATATGTAGTAAACCGTCAATACCTCCTAAGTCTACGAATGCACCATAGTCTGTAATATTTTTGATAATACCTTTTACAGTAGCTCCTTCAGTAAGAGTAAGAATCACAGCATCTCTATCTGCACCTGAAGACTGTTCCATGACAGCTTTTCTAGAAACTACCACGTTGTTTCTTTTTTTATCAATCTTAATAACTTTAAGATCCCATTCTTTATTTTCAAATGGTGTTGTGTCTTTTACAGGCCTAACATCAACAAGCGAGCCTGGTAAGAATGCTGTAATTCCATTTACAGAAACTCTTAAGCCACCTTTAACTCGACTACTTACGAAACCTTTGACAACAGTACCTTCATTCATTGCATCTTCAAGATCAAGCCATGCTTGCATTTTTTTGGCTTTATCTCTTGATAAAATTGTTGAACCAAAACCATCTTCTAATTTTTCAATTGCAACTTTAACAAAATCACCCACTTTAACGTCAAGACCACCTTGATCATTATGGAATTCTTCTGCCTTGATAACACTTTCGGATTTAAGGCCTGCATTTACAATCACAAAGTCATTATCAATTGATATAACTTCAGCTGTAATTACTTCGCCTGAGCGCATTTCTTGAAGGGCCATGCTTTCTTCAAATAAAGCTGCGAAGCTTTCTGTAGATTTTGATTCAGTATTTTTTGCTGTCGTTGCCATTAAATGGTACCTATTAAAGTCTCACCTAGCGATGAGGATGTTAAAGTTAGCAATGGATTGTTGGAATCGATTGCACATAATTTTTAAGACGTTTGAGACTTTAAACTGTAGAGATGGGTGATTTTATCAACGGCATCAGATATGCTTAATGTGTCTGTATCTATTTCTATAGCGTCTTCTGTTTTTAAGAGGGGCGATATTTCTCTTTTTAAATCTCGCTCATCTCTTAGAATAATTTCATCTAAAACTGAATCCATGTTAACAGAGTTTCCTTTTGAGATCAACTGTTTATATCTTCTTTCAGCTCTAATTTGAGTGCTTGCAGTTAAGAAAATCTTCATACATGCGTGCGGAAAAACAACTGAGGCCATATCTCGTCCTTCAGATACCAATCCTGGACTTTTTTCAAAGTCTCTCTGAAATCCGAGGATTGCCGCTCTTAATTTCTTATGAACGGCAACTTCTGATGCTCCGCGACCAGCTTCCTCAGTACGAATAGCTTCAGAGACATCTTTACCATTGAGTAAAATTTGATCATTTTTAAATGACAAAACAGCTTTTTCGAGGATTTTTATTAACATAATTTCATTATTCCAAGATATGTTTTGTTGATGGCTGGTATAAGCAATAGTGCGGTAAATAGATCCCGAATCAAGATAATGAAACCCTAGTTTTTGGGCCACAAGTTTTGCTACAGTTCCCTTTCCTGAAGCAGAAGGACCGTCAATCGCAATTACAGGGACAGGCGAAATCATCTAATGCTTAACTACACTTTCTAAGACTTCAAAATAAGTGGGGAATGTTTTATTTACACAATCTGGGTTATTAATTGTAATTGGAACATTTCTAAGACTCACTAACGAAAAGCACATTGCCATTCGATGATCATCGTAAGTATTAATTTCAACATTTTCTTGAATATGAAGTGGTGCAGTTATTTCAATAAAATCTTCACCCTCAATGACAGTTGCACCTAGCTTCCTTAGTTCTTTAGCCATGGCTGCAATACGATCAGTTTCTTTTACTCGCCAACTAGCTATATTAGTAAGTCTAGTTGTACCTTTTGCAAACAAGGCAAGGATAGCTAAAGTCATGGCTGCATCCGGCATATGGTTACAATCAAGCATGATTGCATGAAGTATTTTAGCTTTTGAAATTTTAATAGACTCTTCACGAATATCGACATGAGCGCCCATAAGAGAAAGCGCTTCAGCAAATTTGATGTCGCCTTGAATACTATTTTTTCCAATACCTTTTATTTCAATATCGCCAGAGAGAGCTCCTGCAGCTAAAAAGTAAGAAGCTGATGAAGCATCACCTTCGATAAATATTTCACCCGGACTGACATACTTACTTGCAGCCGGCATAACAAAATGTTGCCAGTCTGTTTTTTTAACATGGACACCAAAACGCGCCATAAGATTTAACGTAATATCAATATAAGGTTTTGAAATTAAATCACCTAAGATTTCAATAGACACCTCTTTTTTGGAAAGAGGAATACACATTAAAAGTGCCGTTAAAAATTGACTTGAAATATCACCTCTAATTTTTATAGGTGCTTCAATTTTAATTTCAGAAGGAGATATCTTTAACGGGGGATACCCTATTTGATTTAGATAAGTGATATCAGCATTTAATTGTAATAGCGCATCTACAAGATCTTTAATAGGCCGTTCATGCATTCTTGAAACGCCACTTAATATGTAGTTACCTTTAGATAAAGACAATACGGCAGTAAGAGGTCTAAAAGCAGTACCAGCATTACCTAGAAAAATTTCAGCAGATTTATTTTTGAAATCACCACGTGTGCCTTGAATAATAATGTCGCCATTATCTTTTTGTGTAAGTTCAACTTGAAGTTTTTTTAATGCTTCAATCATGTGATGAGTGTCATCAGATGAAAGAGCATTCTTAATAGTTGTTGTTCCTTCCGCAATAGCAGATAAGAGAAGAATGCGATTAGTGATACTTTTAGATCCAGGAAGTGTGACTTGACCAGAAACAGATTGAACAGCTTTTAAATTCTTTTGGTTTGCCATGTAGTTAATTTATTACGACCATTTATTTCGCGTTTTACTTGCATTTTCAAATAACGTTAAAATCTTTTTTATATCCTCATGCTCGATAGCTTCTTTAAGTAACTTAATTTCATTTTCAAAGTGTTTAATATCTTCAAGAATAAACTTTTTATTGGCGAGTGTAATATCTTTCCACATTTCAGGAGAGCTTGCAGCAATTCTTGTGAAATCTTTAAACCCACTTGCAGCAAATTTTAAAAGCTCATTAGCATTGGCTCTTTGGGTGATCATATCCACAAGAGAAAAAGCTAATAAATGTGGAAGATGACTAATCGTTGAAAATATTTTGTCATGATCGACATATGACATATTTGAAACAACTGCACCTGCATTTTTCCAAAGCGTTTCGATCGTTTCTTTGGCTTGAGAAGACGTATCTTCATCTGGCGTTAAAATCACATTTTTATTTTTAAATAAATCAATATGTGCTGAAATAGCGCCATGCTTTTCAGATCCAGCAATAGGGTGACCACCAATAAATTGCGAGTACTGAAGACCTAAAATTTCTTTCGCAGACTTAATGACATCTGTTTTTGTACTTCCTACATCAGTAATAATTGTGTGTGAAGACAAATGAGGTTGGATGGTTTTTAGTATGGAGGGAAATTGAGCTACGGGCGAAGCAATAACAATGATATGAGCTTCTGCGATATCTTTCTTTAGGTCATCACTGATGCGATCAATGAGCTTAAGTTTGATGGCATCATAAAGATTATCTTTATTTCTACCTACACCCACAACATCAGATGCAAAAGCTGATTTTTTTGCAGCAAGTGCAATAGATCCACCGATCAGACCGACACCAAAAATAAGAATTTTATTCACTGTATATAATTGATTTATTTGATATTGTTCAACAATTGAATTGTATCATGTTCACTATCAAATGATCGCCATTCGTTATTTATGAACAGCTCAAATGGCTTAAAGTTAGTTTTGTAATTCATCTTTTTGCTCTCTTTAATCCAATAACCAAGATAGACATAATCTAATTTCTTTTCGATACACCAATTAATAAGCCATAAGATTGAATAAGTGCCATAACTGAATGATTTATCTTCCGTATCAAAAAATGTATAAACCGCAGAAATGCCATCGTTAACTATATCCACAAAACTTACTATTTTTAATTTTTCTTGTTCTTTAAATTGAATGAGTCGGCTGTCGATATTGCTTTGTAATAAAAATTCACTATACTGATTTACGTCATCTTCAGTAGCCTTGCTTTTTTCATGCCTATTTTTTTGATATTCTAAATAAAGTTGAAAATGTTCTTCACGAAATGAAAGAGGGAGGACAGAAGATTGCAGAGATTGATGATTTTTAATAATTCTTTTAAAACTTTTTCTAGCGGCGAAGTGTTTCACATTGATGCGAATGGGTATGCACGCCTTGCACAGCTCACAATAAGGTTTGTATATAAATTTACCACTTCTGCGAAAACCTTTTTTTATCAGACCATCATAATGCGTCTGACTAATCAAATGGTGAGGTGTGGCGACTAAAGATTGAGATATTCGACTTTCGATATAACCGCAAGCATAGCTTGTTGTCACATAAAATTGAATCTTATGACTAGTAAGTTCGTCAGGAAGGCTCATGTCTTAATATAATTATTGAGTAATTTTATAAATTGATCTCGTGATATTTCATTAGCACCAAAGCTTACAAGATGATTTGTTTTCATCTGACAGTCTATCATTTTAATACCTATATTTTTTAGATGTTGAACTGCTAGTACAAAAGCTATTTTAGAAGCATCTGTTTCATGATAAAACATAGATTCACCAAAGAAAACTCTATCTAAAATAATTCCATAAAGACCACCTACAAGATTTTTGTTAACCCAAATTTCAAAAGAATGAGCAAATTTTAACTGATGTAATTTTGTATAAGCACTAATAATACGTTCATCAATCCATGTACCGTTTTGATTTTTTCTTTTAACTTCGCTGCAATGTTTAATGACAGATGGAAATTCTTTGTCTATCGAAAATTCATAATTATTTTTTTTAATTTTTTTTGATAAAGAAGAAGAAATCTTAAGGTTATCAGGAAATAAAACTAATCTTGGATTAGGTGACCACCATAAAACAGGCTCGTTTTGATTAAACCAAGGGAAGATTCCTTGTTTATATGCTTCAATTATTTTTTCTACTTCAATTGTATCTGATATAGCAAGAAGGCCATTAAGTTCAATAAGCGCTTGATCAGTATTCGGAAAGGGGTCATGATTATCAAGAAAAGTGATAGAACCAAAATTAGTTTTTATTAATTGACTCATCTGTTTTTGTAAGGAATGCTTAATTTAATTTCAAGAAATGAAACGTTTTTTTATACTAGTTATATTACTCTTAAATACTATCTCGGTGGTTTCTGCTAATGATCGAGGTTTGTTCTGGAAATTAAAAGCGCCAAATGGATTAACGCATTATTTATTCGGAACTATCCATACAGATGACAATAAGATTATTAACTTTTTACCTATTGTCAAACAATCACTCAATAGATCAGATCTCCTTTTAGTAGAAATTGCGCCTGATGATCATGCAAAAAATCTCTTTATGAATAATCACTCATTAACTTCAGATTTAAATGAAGTAGAGTTAAATCAAATCAAAAAACTTTCTGAATTTCATGTGATGTATTTTGAGAATGTAATTAGAATGAAGCCGTGGCTTCTTGCTATTATTTTTGATTCACCCAAGCCTAATACTGAATTTAATCAAGACTTCCTCCTCATGGCTATGGCAGCAGATTTAGATAAAGATGTTTCAGGTATTGAAACATCACAAGAGCATTTTGCGATTATGGATTCACTTTCTATGGATGATCAATTAGTCATGCTAAGGTCTGTTCTAAAAAAAACAGAAAAAGAAAGATTGTCGGATTACAATTTGCTTATGAAAAAATATCTTTCAGCTGATTTAGATCAAATACGTAAAACTGATGAGCAGGTAACTGGAAAATTATTACCTCAAGATCTATGGGCAAAAATGAAAATTCAGCTTATGGATGAAAGAAATAAAAAGATGGTGACAAAAATTAAAGAGATTTCAAAAGACAAGCAATTATTTATTGCAGTAGGCGCTTCGCACTTAGCTGGTCAAGATGGCTTATTAAATCAATTAAGACAATCAGGCTTTGAAATGTCTGCCATGAAGGCGTTTAAATAATATGAAGCGTCAAGTTATTTCATCGCGTGGTAATCAACATTTTAAGCACTTAAAAAAACTTAGTGAATCACCTCGTTATCGTCACGAAATGCAGCAAACTATTTTAGATGGTATGCATCTAATTGAATCTTATGTTGAGAGCTTTGGTTCACCTGATTCTATAGCTTTAATTGAAGGCGGTGATATTGATAAGATTGCTCAATACCTTAACGAAGAAACACAAGTTTTAGAATTTCCAGCAGGGCTTTTTTCTGAAATAACTCCTGTAGCTTCACCTACAGGTATTCTTGCATCCATTAATATCCCTCATCTAGATATATCAAAAAAACAAAATTGTATCTTATTACTTGAGGACATCCAAGATCCTGGTAATTTAGGCAGCATATTAAGGTCAGCAAGCGCTGTTGGAGTAGATTTGGTGTATCTTTCTGATCGGTGTGCAGATCTTTGGTCTCCAAAAGTGTTAAGAGGCGGACAAGGTGCTCATTTTTATTTGCCTTGTATTGAAAAAGCTATTTTTTCTGACATTACAAAAACATTTAAAGGGAAGATTTTTGCAACAGAATTATCTGGGAATTCTATCTTTAAAGAAAATTTAAAAGGGCCAGTTGCTTTTATTTTTGGAAATGAAGGAAATGGACTTCGGCGAGATACGATTCAATTAAGTACACAATCAATTCATATACCTATGCACAAAAGTATTGAGTCTTTAAATGTTTCTGCTGCAGTCTCAGTATGTTTGTATGAAAAATTTAGACAAGAACATTTTGATGTTTAAGTTTATTTTTAGGATGCCTTGTAATATTTAAATTTCAATTAATTTTATCTTGGGTATAAGTGATCTATCCCATGATTGAATCGCTGTACTCCAGAACTTTTGCAGTGTATTTTCTTTTTGAATAATTTGATAGTTTTGACCAAGAAACTTAAGGCAAGCGATTAAATTATCCTTTATATTTGAAATTGCAATAGACCTCGATTGATTTTC
Organism: Candidatus Methylopumilus sp.; assembly: GCA_009693175.1. Lineage (GTDB taxonomy): Bacteria > Pseudomonadota > Gammaproteobacteria > Burkholderiales > Methylophilaceae > Methylopumilus. Next base: position 62,507 of record SHXT01000005.1, on the reverse strand, counting down.
TTTTCTTAATTTTTTATGGTGTAAGGTTGCAATAGGAATATAACCATAGCTTACATGAGACAATAGTAAAATATTTTGCAGGTAAATTTGTCTTGATGTGGAATCAATTAAATCAGCGCCTCTGATAATAGTATTAATATTTTACAATGCATCATCTACCACAACGGCGAGTTGAGAAGCATAGATTCCATCTGATCTTTTTAAAATAAAGTCACCGATTTCTTCTAGAATATTTTATTTAATCCTACCTTGAATTGCATCATTAAAAGTGGTCCATTCATTTTTTACTTTAATCCTTAAGGCGCTATGAGTATATGCATCTATTTTTTTATCCCTACACGTTCCTGGATAGATAATGCCTTCGATACCTGAATCAGAAATTTCTTTTCTACTACATTTGCAAAAGTATGTATGACCTTTTTTATTAAGTGTAGCAATATACGATTGGTAAATTTCAAATCGATTACTTTGATAAGTGACTTCATCATCACACTCCAAACCATGCTCAGGGAGACTAGCTAAAATAATTTTATCTGCACCTTTAATTATTCTAGGTTTATCTAAATCTTCCATTCTAATTTTCCAAATACCCTGATGATGTTTTGCATCAAGATAATTTACAACTGCGGTGACGAGTGACCCAAAATGTAGGCTGTCTGAAGGGGAGGGAGCAAATCGACCTATGTACATTTATGATGGCGTGTGAGCGTAAGGAGGAATATGCCAGTTATGTAAATTTTTACCTAAAAGAAAAAGATTACATTTAATGCGATCATTTGTAGAGCTACTTACTATAAATTCATAACATCTTAATATTGCGATATGACCTTTCTCATTTCGCTTTAATGTAATTTTTTCACATGCAACTGTTTCGTCTAAAAACTGGAGATCAAATTGTTGAGATAAATTTTTACCAAATTGAATCGCAAGTTCTCTTTTTGATATGGTGTCAAACCAGAAGCAAGTAATAGTGACTAATAGAATAAGAAGGGTATATTCCAACATAAATTTTCTAAAAAATGATTCCAACATCTTAAACGTGCTTAAGACGTCTTTCATGCTTATTTTATTGCAATATTTTTATATACATAATATTTATGCACAAAAATAGTGCTTAAAAATAAAAAACTCAATATTTTTCAATTTATCGATAAAATTAAGTTTAATTAATTATTACAGATAGAAATTAGCGGGTATGGATAACTTAATTGGTGCAAATGACGTTCTATTTGTTTTGCTGGGTGCGATTATGGTGCTTGCCATGCACGCAGGTTTTGCATTCTTAGAAGTCGGTACTGTTCGCCATAAAAACCAAGTTAATGCGTTAGTTAAAATTATGGTTGATTTTTCAATGTCAACACTTGCTTACTTCTTTATAGGATATGGTATTGCTTATGGAGTAAGTTTTTTATCGCCTGCAGAAACGTTGTCCGCTAAAAATGGATATGAACTTGTAAGGTTTTTCTTTTTACTTACTTTTGCAGCAGCGATTCCAGCAATTATTTCAGGAGGTATCGCGGAAAGAGCTAAATTCAGTTCTCAATTAGCTGCTTCATTTGCTTTAGTAGGCTTTGTTTATCCATTTTTCGAAGGGATTGCTTGGAATAATCATCTAGGTTTTCAATCTTTTCTTGAAGGTCATTTCGGATCTAAATTTCACGATTTTGCAGGTTCAGTTGTTGTGCATGCTATGGGCGGGTGGATCGCTTTAGCAGCTGTGTTATTGCTTGGGGCAAGATATGGAAGATATAGTAAGGATGGAAGACTTCACGCTTATCCACCATCAAATATTCCATTTTTGGCTTTAGGCTCTTGGATTCTTACTGTGGGATGGTTTGGTTTTAATGTGATGTCAGCTCAGACAGCTAATGGTATTTCAGGCCTTGTCGCAATTAACTCTTTAATGGCTTTAGTTGGTGGCACAATTGCAGCCCTCATTGTTGGGAAAAATGACCCTGGTTTTATTCATAATGGACCACTTGCAGGCCTTGTTGCTGTTTGTGCCGGTTCAGATATTTTTCATCCTATAGGCGCTCTTATTACAGGGTTAGTTGCGGGCATTCTTTTTGTATGGGCTTTTACGCTTACACAAAACCGTTTAAAAATTGATGATGTATTAGGCGTTTGGCCACTTCATGGACTTTGTGGTGCATGGGGCGGTCTTGCTGCGGGAATTTTTGGATCAACTTATTTTGGCGGCATGGGTGGTATTAGTTTTATGTCCCAAGTTATGGGTACTTTATTAGGCATTTTTATAGCACTTGCTGGTGGATTTATTGTTTATGGATTCATTAAGTATTTCTTTGGTATTCGTTTAACCCAAGAAGAAGAATTTAATGGTGCTGATATATCGATTCATAAGATCGCAGCAAATACAGAAGATTAATCTTATCTCTTAAAAGTATCGTATAAGGGCCATGTTAAAATTTAGCATGGCTAAATTTCATATCATTATTACAGCGGCAGGATCTAGTTCCAGAATGGGATTGGATAGGCCTAAGCAGTATCTTGCAATTCATAAGCAAACGTTCGTTGAGAGGGTGACCAGAGTCTTTGAGAATATTTCCCTCGTAGATTCGATTCATATTGCACTTCATCCTAAAGATGACATGTGGAAAACATTAAATCTTTCTTTTTCGCCTAAGGTTAATGTTCATTATTGTGGAGGAGCGTCGAGAGGAGAAACAGTTCTAAATGCACTAGAAGCATTAAAAGGGCATGCTGATGAACTGGATTGGATATTAGTGCATGACGCAGCGCGACCAGGTATTCAAGAAAAAGATGTTAATCATTTAATAGATACATTAAAAGATGATCCGGTAGGCGGTTTACTTGCGTACCCAATAACTGACACTATAAAAAAATCTGATAAAGAAGATAGGGTGATTAATTCACCAGCAAGAGATCATTTATGGCAAGCACAAACACCACAAATGTATAGGTATAAAATATTAAGTAATGCATTAAAGTCATTTGATGGTATTCCAACAGATGAGTCTCAAGCAATTGAAAGATTAGGTATGAAACCAAAATTAATTAAGGGTGATTTTAGAAATTTCAAAGTAACTTACCAAGAAGATCTTAGTATTCTTGAGCATTTAATAAGTGAGTAGGTATTAATCATGATAAAAGTCGGACAAGGTTTTGATGTTCACCAATTAGTGAGTGGAAGAAAATGTATGATCGGTGGAGTTGAGATTCCTTATGATAAAGGATTAGATGGTCATTCTGATGCCGATGTTCTTCTACATGCAATTTCTGATGCCATACTGGGGGCCGTTGGCTTAGGTGATATAGGTAAGCATTTTTCAAATACAGATCTATCTATTAAAAATATAGATTCAAGAGTAATTTTAAAAAAAGTAGCTCTATTAATTCATGAAAAAAAATATTCGATTATTAATATTGATGCCACAGTAATTTGTGAATTGCCTAAATTAGCACCTTATATTGATCAAATAAAAAAAAATATTGCATTAGATTGTAATGTTGATATCGATGCAGTGAATGTCAAAGCAACAACAACTGAAACTCTAGGATTCACTGGAAGAGGTGAAGGTATCGCAGCCCAAGCTATTTGTTTAGTAGAATCTAAATAGGTTCTTTTTATGTTTCAGCGTTTTGAAAAACTCCTTAACCCTTTCCCTGAAAATTTTTTAACTACACCACCTAAAACATTATTGTCTTTTGTATGGTCATGCACTAAAAATCTTAGATGGCTTATTTTAAGTATGGCCTTATTAACAGCTGTGATAGGAAGTTTTGAAGCTGTTTTATTTTCATATATGGGCTCATTGATTGATTTATTAAATCATTCAAATTCAGAGAATTTTTGGAATCAACATTTTCCTATGTTGATATCAGCATCAGTTGTTTTAATCTTAAGTACATTTCTTATTTTATTTCAAACATTAATTAAGCGTCAGTCTCTTGCTGGTGCATTTCCGATGCGCATGCGTTGGGATTTTCATCGATTACTTCTCAATCAAAGTATGAATTTTTATCACAATGAATTTGCCGGAAGAGTTGCTGCAAAAGTTATGCAAACTGCACTTGCAGTAAGAGATTTATGGTTTATTTTGGCTGACATATTAGTCTATGTAATTATTTATTTTTTAACGATAATTTTTGTTGTAGGCAAATTCAATTTGGTACTTATGCTTCCATTTATTGGTTGGGTGTTTTTTTATATTATAGCTCTAATCTTTTTTGTACCACGCTTAAGCAAGTTGTCTAGAAACCAAGCTGACGCTAGATCTTTAATGACAGGTCGAATTACAGATGCTTATACAAATATAAGCACAATCAAACTTTTTTCACACGCGGGACGCGAAGCAAACTTTGCTAAAGTTGCGATGAAAGAGTTTTTATACACTGTAAATATACAAATGCGATTAGTCAGTTGGATTGAAATTATTAATCATTTTTTAAGTATGCTGCTTGTGATTGGTTCAGGAATTGTTGCAATTTGGCTTTGGACAGAAAATGAAATTATGGTGGGTGTGGTTGCAACATCAACAGCTATGGCCCTAAGATTGAATGGTATTTCTCACTGGGTCATGTGGGAAATGACATCGCTATATGAACAAGTCGGAACTCTGCAAGACGGACTTAATACACTTTCAATGCATCAAGAAATTAAAGATATTAAAAATGCAAAAGATCTAAATATAAAAAAAGCCTCAGTTTTATTTCAAAATATAATTTTTAATTACCCAAATCAAAAAAAATCAGTTATTCATAATTTTTCATTACAAATTAAGCCTGGTGAGAAAGTAGGATTAGTGGGTAGGTCTGGTTCAGGAAAGTCTACGCTCGTAAATTTATTATTAAGATTTTATGATCTTAAATCAGGTTCAATTACTATCGATAATCAAGATATTTCAAAAGTGAAGCAAAATAGTTTGAGAGAAAAGATTGGCATGGTTACACAAGATACATCTCTACTTCATCGTTCTGTTAAGGATAATGTTATTTATGGGAGACCTAATGCAACTCAAAAAGAAATGATTAATGCAGCAAAAAGAGCCAAGGCACATGATTTTATAATGCAATTAGAAGATAATTTTTCTAGAAAAGGTTATGCGGCGCACGTAGGCGAAAGAGGTGTTAAGTTATCAGGCGGTCAGAGACAGCGTATTTCTATAGCAAGAGTAATGTTAAAAGATGCACCAATATTATTATTAGATGAAGCGACGAGCGCGCTTGATTCAGAAATTGAAGTGGTTATTCAACAAAGCCTCTATCAATTGATGGAAGGAAAAACTGTGATTGCAATCGCACATCGTTTATCAACGATTGCTGCAATGGATAGGCTCATTGTGATTAATAAAGGTAAGATCATAGAAGAGGGATCTCATATTGAGCTTATTAAAAAGAAAGGCTTATACGCAAGACTTTGGAAACACCAGAGCGGGGGTTTTTTAGGTGAAGCTTAATGAGCGCTTAACAATACAATAACAGCTCCACTGCCACCATCATAGACTCTCGCTTGCACGTAAGCAATCACTTCTTCTTTTTGTGCCAACCAATGCTTTAGTTTATTTTTTAGAACGGGCTCTTTATTTTTAGAGTTGTAACCTTTGCCATGCACAATCCGAATACAGTGAATATTGTTTTTTTTACATTCAGCTAAGAATTGAACTACATAAGCTTTGGCTTCATCTGAAATCATACCGTGAAGATCAATCGACTTTTGAACTACCCAATAACCTTTTCTTAATTTTTTTAAGATATCGGGTGAATGGCCTTGTCTTACATAAAAGAGTTCCTCACCATTCTCAATATCGTGAAGCGGTTCATATTGATCGCTGATTGAGTCATTAAGTGCTTGTTTTTCATCTCGTATGAAATTAAGAGGTATAGGGTTTGGTTTCTTTTGAGGCGCTTTATGTTCTTTTTTTTTGGGACTGATTTTTAATGGATTAGCACCTTTAATTGCTTCTCTAAATAAATCAATTTCATCTTTATCATTTTCATGTATAGCCATGATATTATCTCGTGAGAAATCTTTCCGCATCAAGTGCGGCCATGCAACCGCTACTAGCACTTGTAACTGCTTGACGATAAATATGATCTTGTACATCACCTGCTGCAAATATGCTAGAAATTGAAGTGGCTGTGAAATTTCCATGACGGCCTGCATTTGTCACGATATAACCATTCTCCATATCTAATTGCCCTTCAAAGATTGAAGTGTTAGGTCGATGACCAATAGCAATAAAAACACCTTTGAGTGCTATCAATTTATTTTCGTTTGTATTGACATCTTTTATTTTGATTCCAGTGACACCTGAAGCATCACCCAGCACCTCTTTTAAAGTCTTAAAGGTTTCAATAACAATTTTTCCTTCTTTTACACGATCTTGAATTTTATCCATCAGAATGGCTTCAGCTTTAAATTTGTCTCTTCTGTGAATAAGTGTGACTTTATTTGCAATGTGAGATAAATAGAGCGCTTCTTCGATAGCCGTATTACCGCCACCTACCACGGCAACTTCTTGATTTTTATAAAAGAATCCATCGCATGTTGCACAGGTAGATACTCCTTTGCCTAGAAATAGTATTTCACTTTTTAAACCTAGGTATTTTGCAGATGCTCCTGTGGCAATAATAAGTGCATCACATGTGTATTCAGCAGAGTCCCCGATAATGCGAATGGGCTTTTCTTTAAGATGTGTTGTATGAATATGGTCGAATACTATTTCAGTATTAAAGCGTTTAGCATGCTTTTCAAATCGTTCCATGAGTGCAGGGCCCATCACGCCATCAGCATCTGCAGGCCAATTATCGACATCAGTCGTAGTCATTAGCTGGCCGCCTTGAGATATCCCAGTAATAAGCAAAGGATTTAGATTGGCTCGGGCTGCGTAAACTGCAGCTGAATAGCCTGCTGGACCAGAGCCTAAAATTATGAGTCGGGCATGTTTTGACATAGAATATTCCTGAAAAAAAGACCTGAAGTTACAAACGATCAATTTTAGTTTTCATCGACTGATTAAGCAAACCCATTTTGGTTTTATTTTTGACTAAGTAAGCTTTTTTTGGGCCTTTTTTCATCATTTTTTAGCATTCCTAGCTGATATAATTGAAGAAATATTCCGAGTGCTTACTACTTTGTTTTTTAAAAAAAAATCAGAATCTGCAAAGACTAATCAGGGCATGCAAGATGATAAACTTAGCGGTATTAAAAGTAAGTTAATACACGAAGCATGGTGGTTAAGTTTAATTTTTATCGGTGTTTACTTAACGATCATACTCGCAACTTATTCACATACAGATCCATCATGGTCACATAGTGTAAGTGGGGATAATGAGATTCGTAATGCTGGTGGTATTGTTGGTGCTTATTTGTCTGATTGTCTATTATACGTTTTTGGGTTATCTGCGTGGTGGCTAAGTTTTCTTTGTTTTTTTAGTATTTGGCTTCTTTACCCTCAATACAATAAAGATTTAAAGGGTTATAAATCCTTTTTACTTTTTAATTATTTTGGTTTTTTCCTCTTAATATCAGCTGCCTCTGCCTTTGAAGCTGGACATTTAATTGATTTACCAGCCCAATTTCCTCTCACTCAAGGCGGATTACTTGGAAGATTATTTGATCACTTATTGCGTTCCTCCCTGGGCTATATAGGCTCTACGATTTTTTTAATTACATCCCTAGCAATTGGGTTTAGTTTATTCACAGGTTTGTCGTGGCTTAGAATTTCAGAACATTTTGGTCATTTTTCATATGTGTTATTTCAAAGAATTCAATATAAATACAGAGATTGGCAAGATCGTAAACATGGAAAAATTATGGAGCAAAAAAGATTGGAGCTTTTAGAAAGTGAAAGAAAAAAATCTGAAAACAGGACGCCTGTAAATATTAAATCACCCGAAGTCGAAGTTAAAAAAAGCGAAAGAGCTCAAAAAGAAAAACAGATCCCATTATTTAGTTTTAGTGACAACTTATTACCGCCGCTTCATCTTTTAGATCAGCCTACAAATCAAGTTGAGCCGCAGTCTGCCGAAACGATTGAATTTATATCTCGATTAATTGAGAAAAAATTAATCGATTTTGGTATTGAAGCTAAAGTCATTTCTGCTCAACCTGGCCCTGTAATTACGAGATACGAGTTTGAGCCAGCACCTGGCGTTAAAGGAAGTCAGGTGACTAATTTGTCTAAGGATTTGGCGCGCGCACTTTCAGTGGTAAGTGTGCGTGTTGTAGAGACTATTCCTGGTAAAACATGTATGGGCTTGGAAATACCCAATCCGAAAAGGCAAATTGTTTATTTGTCTGAAATTATGAGCTCTCAAATTTTTGCAGGTACAAGTGCGTCATTAACTATTGCTTTAGGAAAAGATATTTCAGGCAAAGTAGAGGTTGTTGATTTATCTAAAATGCCGCATGTACTAATTGCAGGCACCACAGGCTCAGGTAAGTCAGTTGCTATCAATGCATTGATTTTAAGTCTACTTTATAAATCTAACTCAGAAAAAGTAAGAATGATTTTTATTGATCCAAAAATGCTTGAGCTTTCTGTATATGAAGGTATTCCACATTTATTAGCACCTGTTATAACTGATATGCGTCAAGCAGCTAATGCATTAAATTGGTGTGTAGGTGAAATGGAGAGACGTTACAAGCTCATGTCGATGTTAGGCGTTAGGAATTTAGCTGGATACAATCAAAAAATTAAGGATAGCATTAAAGATAGCTCGCCTATTAATGATCCAGTAAATCCAGAAAATTCAGAACCTTTATCAGAGATGCCTCTTATTGTGATTGTGATTGATGAGCTTGCTGATTTAATGATGGTGGTAGGTAAAAAAATTGAAGAACTTATAGCTCGACTTGCTCAGAAAGCAAGGGCGTCCGGTATTCATTTGGTGTTAGCTACACAAAGACCTTCAGTAGATGTCATCACAGGTCTTATCAAGGCAAATATTCCAGCACGTATTGCATTTCAAGTGCCTAGCAAAATTGATTCTCGAACTATTTTAGACCAGATGGGCGCTGAGACTCTACTTGGTCAGGGCGATATGCTGTATCAACCAGCAGGCTCTGGTTACCCCCAAAGAATTCATGGCGCATTTGTGTCTGATCAAGAAGTACATAAAGTGGTGAGTTACCTTAAGTCACATGGTGAACCTAAATACATAGAAGGTATTTTAACTAATGAATCCTCAGAAAGTGGCGAGTATGGAGATTCTTCTTCTAATTTTTCAGGAGAAAAGGATCCTCTTTATGATGAAGCACTAGAGCTTGTATTAAGAACAAGAAAACCATCCATCTCTTCGGTGCAAAGACATTTGCGTATAGGGTACAATCGCGCCGCTAGAATTATAGAGGACATGGAAAGGGCTGGCCTTGTTTCAGCTATGCAAAGTAATGGCAATAGAGATATATTAGCGCCAAATAAAAATGAATAAGTTATTTGTTGTTTTTTTATTACTCACTTTTAATGCATTAGCTGATGGTATTTCTGATCTTAATACTTTCATAGCTGCGGTAACAAATATGTCTGCAGAGTTTAGTCAAGTTGTATTAGATAAAAAAGGTTTGAAACTTCAAGACGTCCAAGGGGTCATGCTATTTAAAAGACCTAATAAGTTTAGATGGGATTATTTAAAGCCATATCAAAATCAAATTATAAGCGACGGAGATCGTTTATATATTTATGACCAAGATTTAAGACAAGTTTCTATCAATTCCGTAACTAAGGTAGCTGGATCTACACCGCTTTTAATTATCGCCGGTAAAAATATTGAGAAATACTTTACATTAAAGAATGTAGATAGCCAGTCTTCGGGTGATGGCAATGAAAATATAAAGTGGGTAGAAGCAATACCTAAAGAGGAAGGGGCTGGATTTAGCAAAGTAATATTGGGGCTAAATGAAAATAAATTATCAGTGATGAAGATTGTTGACGCATTTGAACATACAACAACTATTAGCTTTAAAAATGAAAAATATAATACAAGTTTAACGGATAGTGATTTTTTATTTAAATTACCCAACGGGGTTGATGTTGTTCAGGGAAATGATGTATCTAATTCAATCACGACTAATAAATTATCTAATAACACTAAACATCAGGATGTTGAAATTATTACATTTATAAATGACTGGGCAAGCGCTTGGTCGACAAAAAATATTGATGCATATTTGAGTATGTATTCACCAGATTTTAAAACACCGAATGGCAATACATTTTCTTTATGGCAAGCTTCGAGAAAGCAAAAGATTTCATTGCAAGGAACAATCTCTGTTGAAATTCAAAATGCGAAAGTGACTATGAAGAATGATAATTTAGCTTATATACAATTTAAACAAAAATATATATCAGATAAGCTGAGAGAAGTTTCTAATAAATCGCTTTTAATTAAAAATGTTGATGGTAAATGGCTAATTCAAGAAGAAACTTCAGGTAAATAAATTTTATGAACCAAATGTTTGAGCCCAATCAATCTCAATTGCCTTTAGCTGAATATCTAAGGCCTAAATCCGTGATTGAAATTGTAGGACAAAAACACATTTTAGGAGAAGGTAAGTCATTACGAGTTGCAATTGAATCTGGAAATCTACCTTCAATGATTTTATGGGGTCCTCCAGGTGTTGGAAAAACAACAATTGCTCGTGTCATTGCAAATTCTATTGATGCGGAATTCATATCCGTATCTGCAGTTTTATCCGGTATTAAAGATATCCGTGAGGCAATAGATAAGGCACAGCTTAATTTACAACAATACAATAAGAAAACAATTTTATTTGTTGACGAAGTTCACCGATTTAATAAGAGCCAGCAAGATGCTTTCTTACTACATGTTGAATCAGGATTAATTACTTTTATTGGAGCAACTACGGAAAACCCATCTTTTGAGGTTAATTCGGCTTTATTAAGTAGATCTCAAGTCTATGTTTTAAAAACGCTCGACCAAGAAGATCTTTTTTTAATATATGAGAAGGCTAAAAATTATATTGCGCCTGACGTAGAGGTTGATGAAGAATCTAAGCAAGAAATTATTGCCCATATTAATGGAGATGCCAGAAGACTGCTTAATTTTTTAGAGCTACTTTTTAATACAGCAACTTCGTTAAAAGTTAAAAAAATTAATCAAGATTTTTTAAAAAAAATTATCACTAACAAGGTAAGACGATTTGATAAAGGAGGGGATCAGTTCTATGATCAAATTTCTGCCTTGCATAAATCTGTCAGAGGTTCAGATCCAAACGCTGCTTTATATTGGCTTCACCGAATGTTAGACGGAGGTACAGACCCCCTCTACTTGGCAAGAAGAATAGTGCGCATTGCTATTGAAGATATAGGTTTAGCTGATCCAAAGGCCCAAACTATGGCGCTTGAAGCTTATCAAATTTATGAACGTCTTGGTTCGCCAGAAGGTGAGTTAGCGCTTTCAAATGCAGTTATCTATTTATCGATCGCAGCTAAGAGTAATGCAGCATATATGGCTTTTAATGATGTGAAGGCTTTTGTGGGAAATGGAGATAATAGTGATGTACCTATACATTTACGAAATGCTCCAACTAAACTTATGAAAGAATTAGATTATGGTAAAAATTATCGTTATGCTCACAATGAAGTTGATGCATATGCAGCTGGCGAAAAATATTTTCCAGATAATTTAGATCCAATTGAATTTTATAAACCAACAACACGTGGATTAGAGAGTAAAATTCTCGAAAAAATGAATTATTTAAAATCTCAAGATAAACAAAAGAAATAGATTATTTATGATAGATATTCAGTTATTACATAATGATATTCAGCTCATAAAACAAAAGCTCGCAAACCGAGGTTTTGTTCTTGATATAAATACTTTTCAGTCACTTGAAAATGCAAGAAAAGCGCTTCAAGTTAAGACGCAAGATCTTCAGAAAAAAAGAAATTCTATATCAAAAGAGATCGGTATTGCTAAGTCTACAAATGAGAGCACTGACACTCTTATGAAAGACGTCAATGCAATTTCAGAGGATTTAAAAGCAGGTGAGTCTGAGTTGATTGAATTACAAGAAAAGATTAATCAATTCATGCTTAATATTCCTAATATTCCACATGAATCGACCTTTATAGGCAAATCTGAAGCCGATAATAAAGTGGTTAAGACAATTGGGAATCCAAGAAAATTTAATTTTAAAGTAAAAGACCATGTGGATGTAGGTGTTCAACATGGCCTTAATTTTGATTTAGGGGCAAAACTTTCAGGTGCACGCTTTGTAGTAATAGAAGGCAAGCTGGCAAAATTACATCGTGCAATCGCACAATACATGCTTGATACGCAAACAGAAAAACATGGGTATAAAGAATGTTACACACCTTATTTAGTGAATAGCGAAACACTTATGGGCACAGGACAGCTTCCTAAATTTGAAGCTGATCTTTTTACTCTCTCACATAATGAAAGTAAACTTTATTTAATCCCAACATCTGAAGTTACTCTTACAAATTTTGTACGCGATGAAATTGTTAAGCAATCTGATTTACCTATTAAATTAACTGCTCATACTCCTTGCTTTAGATCAGAGGCAGGATCTTATGGTAAAGATACGAGAGGCATGATTAGGCAGCATCAATTTGACAAGGTTGAAATGGTTCAAATTGTTCATCCTGATAAAAGTTACGATGCATTAGATGAAATGGTCTCACATGCTGAATTTATTCTCACTTCATTAGAGCTCCCATATCGATTATTGTCATTGTGTACAGGAGATATGGGTTTTAGTGCTGCGAAAACTTTTGACTTGGAAGTTTGGCTTCCCTCACAAAATACATATCGTGAAATTTCATCTGTTTCAAACTGTGAGTCTTTCCAAGCGAGACGTCTAAAAGCAAGATTTAAGAGTGAAGATGGAAAGAATTTATTTGTGCATACATTAAATGGTTCTGGACTTGCGGTAGGTAGAACTTTAGTTGCGATTATTGAAAACTATCAAAATGAGGATGGTAGCATTATGATACCGAAAGTATTAGTTCATTATATGGGCGGCATTGAAAAGATTTAGTTTTTCCAAATCTCGCGAACTTTGCCATTATTGCTAATTAAGGCGCCATGAGCTAGATTGTAAAAAATACCATGCTCTACAATGCCAGGCGTTTGTGATAGAAAAGCATTTAATTTTTTAGCATCTTTTTCAGAGTAATTGAAATCAAGTACAAAATTACCACACGAAGTAATTGTATATCCATCTTTTGCTGCATTGATTCTAATATCGCCCGTACCTTTTCTTATTAAAACATTTTTAACGAGCTCCCACGCAAATGTATAAACTTCCGAAGGTATTGGAAAGTTATCTCCAATGTTTTTAACAATTTTAGATTCGTCCGCAATAACAATAAATTTTTTTGCGGAACGTGCTAGTAGCTTTTCTCTAACGAGATCATAGCCTCGACCTTTAAGCAATGTGAGGTCAGGCGTTATTTCATCTGCACCATCCACATAAAGATCAATCTCTTTAATTTGCTCCATAGCCAAAAGCATTAGCCCAGCTTCTTTTGCTTTAATCATGCTAACGACAGAACTTGATATTACACGTATGTTTAATTTTTCCTCTTTATTACGTTTCGCTAAAGCGTCAATAAAGCAATTAGCTGTTGAGCCTGTGCCTAACCCTACAATCATATTTTCACTAACATATTGCAAGGCTTGATGTGCGACTAATTCTTTATCGTTCATGTCATTCCCTCTCAATGAATACAAGTTTTAAAGCTTATAATATTAGTAATTATTTATACATGCAATATATGCCACAACAAGAAAATAATCAAAGCAAAGAATCACTATCAACAATTCAAATCGATGGCTTGGATAGCTATTCTCTTGTTCGATATATTCAAAGTGAAATCGTTAATTATAAGAAATCTCTAGTTATTTTTACTGAGACTGCATTTGAAGCAAGACGATTTATGGAAGAGATGCTTTGGTTTAGCCCAACTTTAAAAATTAACTTATTGCCTGACTGGGAAACACTTCCTTATGATCACTTTTCACCTCATCCAGATCTAGTTTCAGAGCGACTTCTTACCCTTTATCAAGTAACCCAGAAAAGTTTTGATGTCGTCATTATTCCTGTGACTACCGCACTCCACTTACTGCCACCTAAAAGCTATATACAACAATTTAGTTTTCATTTCACCAAAGGGCAAAAAGTTGATATTGAAGCTTTTAAAAATCAACTCAAATTGAATGGCTATATGAATGTTGTTCGGGTCATGGCCCCAGGCGAGTATTCGGTCAGGGGTAGTTTGATTGATTTATTCCCTATGGGGAGCATTATCCCGTACCGTTTAGATTTTTTCGATGATGAGATTGATTCTATTCGAACATTTGATGTTGATTCTCAAAGAACACTTTATCCAGTCAATGAAATTAAACTACTACCTGCTCGAGAATGTCCATTAGATGAAAAATCGATTAGTACATTCAGACAAAATTACCGAGAGCATTTTGAAGGTGACCCATCTCGTTCATCGATCTATAAAGATATTAGCAAGGGTATTCCTATAGGTGGCATTGAATGGTATATGCCGTTATTTTTTGACGAGATGAGCGATATTTTTAGTTATTTCTCAGAAGATACGATCGTCTATAAACATGGCAATCTTGATCAAGCATGTAATTATTTTTGGCATGAAACTGAAAAGCGCTTTCGATTATTCGCCTACGATGCTGAAAGGCCAATCTTAGAACCCCAAAATCTTTTAATCAAGCCAGATCAATTCTTTAAATCTATTAATACATACAGGAAATTGGATTTAAAACGTCCGGAAGTTTACGAAAACATTCCAGATATTTCCATTGATCGTAAAAATATTCAACCTCTCGCAAAGCTTAATCATTTTATTTATCAAAGCCCCAAAAGAATTTTTATATTAACTGATAGCTTAGGCCGCCGAGAGACTGTTTCTGAACTTTTAAAATTAGGTGGCATTAAATTTAAATCTACAGATGATTGGTTATCGGCTGCAGATCTTAATGATCGAGTTGTATTAAGTGTGAGTCCATTACATCGAGGATATATTTCTTCGCAGCATATTGTGATTACAGAGTCTGAGCTCTATGCAAATACCGTGCGTCAATCAAGACGACGTCATCGTGATAAAAATTTTTCTACTGACGCTATGATTCGAGACTTATCAGAATTAAAAGATGGCGACCCTATTGTTCACGAGCAATACGGAGTTGGCCGATTCAAGGGCTTATTCAATTTAGATTTTGGCGAAGGCGAAAGTGAATTCTTACTTTTGGAGTATTTTGGTGAAGATAAGCTTTATGTGCCTGTATCTAATTTAGATCTTATCTCACGCTATTCTGGTGGACCAGCTGAGACTGCACCATTGCATAAACTAGGCTCAGATCAATGGGGCAAGGCTAAGAAAAAAGCGCTTAAACAAATTCATGATACTGCAGCGGACCTCTTAAATGTCTATTCACAACGCTCTGTGAGGAAAGGCTACGCCTTTAAGATTAATCTTCAAGATTATGAAAGATTTACTGATGGATTCCCATTTGAAGAGACTGATGATCAATTAACTGCTATTAATGCCGTGATCAATGATATGGAATGTCCGAAGCCTATGGATCGTCTTATATGTGGGGATGTGGGGTTTGGTAAAACAGAGGTGGCATTAAGGGCTGCGTTTATTGCAGCTAATGATGGAAAGCAGGTAGCTATATTAGTACCTACTACACTTTTAGCTGAGCAACATTTTAATAATTTTATGGATCGCTTTTCAGACTCTCCTATTAAGATTGCAGAAATTTCTCGTTTTAAATCTAAAAAAGAACAGGCTGAATCACTCGTGAAGTTAGCTAATGGTGAAATTGATATCATTATTGGCACCCACAGACTTATTCAAGATGACATTAAGTTTAAAAATTTAGGATTGATTGTTATCGATGAAGAGCATCGTTTTGGGGTGCGTCAAAAAGAATTACTTAAAGCAATGCGTGCAGAAGTAGATGTTTTAACGCTCACAGCTACCCCAATTCCTCGAACTCTGTCCATGGCTATGGAAGGTTTACGAGAGTTTTCGATTATTTCTACACCACCACAAAGACGTTTATCGATTAAAACATTCGTGAACGACTATTCGGAAGGCATTATTCGAGAAGCAGTATTAAGAGAATTCAATCGAGGGGGTCAGGTATATTTTCTTCACAACGATGTTGATACCATCGTTTCAATGAAAGATAAATTAGAGAAGTTAATACCTGAAGCGCGAATAGAAATTGCTCATGGACAGATGCGTGAGCGAGAACTTGAAAGAGTGATGCATGATTTTTATCAACAAAAAGCAAACATTCTTCTTTGTACAACAATTATTGAAACAGGCATTGATATTCCAACAGCTAACACCATCATTATGAATCGTGCAGACATGTTTGGATTATCTCAGCTTCATCAATTAAGGGGCAGGGTAGGTAGATCCCATCATCAGGCTTATGCTTACTTGCTTGTTGATCAAGATAAAAAAATAAGTAGCCATGCTCAAAAACGCTTAGAGGCGATCCAGCTTCTTGAAGATTTAGGTGCAGGATATTACCTTGCAATTCATGATTTAGAGATTCGTGGTGCAGGAGAGCTGTTAGGGGAAAATCAAAGTGGACAAATGCATGAGATTGGATTTAACCTTTATGTTGAGATGCTTAACTTCGCTGTTAAGCATCTTAAGAGAGGTAAAAAATTAAGTCTTGATACCCCACTTCAGAAGAATACAGAGATTAATCTTCATACCCCAGCCATTATTACCAATAGTTATTGTGGTGATATTAATGAAAGACTTGTACTTTATAAGCGCTTATCAGGACTTAATGATCATGTGCAACTCATGGAGATGAAGGTGGAGTTAATTGATCGTTTTGGTGTTATGCCCGAACAAACTCAATCACTTATTTCTTTTCATGATTTAAGAATCTTTATTCAGCATTTAGATATTAAGAAAATAGATGCAAGCGATGTTTCAATTCAAATTAGTTTCGCTAGTGATAGTAAAATAGACCCATTAAAGCTTATTAAGTTGTTGAATGAAGATAAGCGTTGTCGCATGAATGGACCAGATAAGATTAAAATATCCGTCATGCTTTCTGATGTTTTGGAGCGAGTCAAATTTATTAAAGATTTTTTAAATGCAATATTTTAAATATGAAAAAAATATTAATCATTCTTTATTTTCTTAGTTTTTGTAGTTGTTCTTTAAATCCATCTTTTCATTCAAATAGAGACCCTGCGATAGGCGATTCATCAGAATTTATTCTAAATCATTCAACATGGGGGAAGCCTAAAGATAAGAAAATTATTGTAAGAAGCAATGGTACAGATGAAGAGTGGATCTATGAAAGAGGTATTCTTTACATTAAAGGCGGGCTGCTAACTTCCATTCAGGAATTTAAAATGGAATAAAGAATATTTAGCTAAAATTTCAATCGCATGAGCTTTGGTACGAAGTCCTCAATTTTAGCGTTCAGAGTTTCAATTTTAATAGTTTCTATAGACTTAGATTTATTGAAATGATGGCCATAAATATCCCAGAGCATAGATAAAAATGAATTCGAAGTAGGCTTTATTTCATCCTTAAATTTGATTGATCCTACAAGATGAAGATTCTTTTTTGCTCTTGTCATAGCAACATAAAGCAATCTCTTCAATTCATTTTCTTCTTTATTTTTTTCTATTCCATAAATTAAATCATGTAAATGGGGCGATTTATTTTCAGGCTCACTAAATGCTGTGACATCATAAGTATGATCATTTTTTATAAAATGATCGAACACAATCATTTTTTTATCGGATGCTCGTGTAGTCGAATTCAATGACGGGATAATGACTGTGTCAAATTCAAGACCTTTGGCTTTATGGATTGTAAAAAACTGGATTCGTTCTTCAGCTGAAGGAATGTCAGATAAATAAGTTTCGGTAATTTGATGCTCAACTAATTCAAAATCGATAGCTATCGGAGAGCTTGATGTTTGGAGGATGGCAAAAAATTTATTAATGTCTACAATGTCATTTGGGTTGTGAAGGCATAATTCGCCACCTAAATTTATCCATACTGATTCTATAAGCCTTCTAATATGTATTTTATTTTTATGTTCAAATGCATTTTTTAATATGTCTATTAAACGTTGAATTCTCATTTTTCCATCCGTAGAAATTTTATTCATTTTATTTGGATCATGAATAATCTCCCATACGGTTGATATGTGGTCATCTTGGAATAGAAGAGCTAGGTCGTTTAATATAATGCCACACCAAGGAGCCCTTAAAATTGCAAGCCAGTGAATTCTGTCACTTAAGTCAAGAATAGCGTAACTTAAGGAAAGAATATCGTGAATAGACTGATGCTGATCTAAGGCGTCAATTTCTACCGCATTAAACTTTAAAGTGGGCCTAAACTTTCGTATGTAGTTGATCAACTCAGAGAGATGGCTTCTTGATCTTGTGAGAATAGCAATTTTTTCATTTTTTGAAAACGTATCAATCAGATTACATACGTACTTTGCTTCCTCAATATCGATATCTTTAGTGATATCAGAAAATGTTAATGCATGAAATTTAAATTTACTTATTCTTAGGTCACGATCTTTTTTTGCCGAGATAAAAGGTTTGTAGCTTATGGCACCTGCTTGAATAGAATCTTCCTTAGGTAATATTTTCTCAAATACTTGATTTATTTCATTCACGATAAGAGAAGAAGAGCGCCAATTATCTTTTAGCTGTATAGTTTCTAATGGAATCGTATTGAAACCCTGCTTTTTCGCCTCGGTAAATATACTTACATCAGCTTCTCTAAATTTATAAATAGATTGCATAGGATCGCCTACGCAGAAAATAGTTTTCTGTGCTTCAGGCGTCCAGCCATCCACAATTTTTTTTAAAAAATTAAAATGACTTCTGCTTGTGTCTTGAAATTCATCAATAAGTATGTGTGATATTTTGTAATCTAAAGACAATAAGAGTTCGCTCACTGATTCATTTCTACCTAGTGCCTCATTTGCAATCTCAATGATTTCGATAAAATCTACCGTATTCCGCTGTCTAAATAGCAGTTTTAGCCTTTTTTCACATTGCAGGAGAAGGTTCGCAATAGATTTTAGTTTTATTACATATGCTTCATTAATAGGAGGTGGAATATCTTTAATAGCTGTTAAGAAATTGATCTCAGGTAAATTGCGACATTTATTTTTGTAAATCTCACCTTCTTCATCGTTCTTAAAGCCTTCTCGTGCCGTAATTTTTTCTCGCCTAGTATTTTTATCTGTGAATAATATTTCTGTGATTGCTTGCCATAAAGTAATTTCTTTTGTGTCAAAATTAAAGCTAATTTTATCCTTAATCTGTAAATCTTCTCTGAGATTAGTATCTTTAAGATAATGAATTACTTGCATGAGGCCACTGAGCGCTTCTCGATTGAGTGTTTCTTTAATCTGCTGATAAATAGGCTCAATTAAATGATCAAGATATGCATTACTTTCAATAATAATTTGTTCATTTTTTTTTTGAGTAAGCTTATAGCAGCGATTTTTCCATTGATCTCGGGTTGACATCATCGCTATTAGGCGACGATTAATATTTTCATATTCATTGTCATAGTGAGTAAAGACGATATTAATATCTTTGATACTCTCTTTAGACTGCAAAACTTTTTTGACACATTCTTCATAAAATTTTTCAGGCGTATCAGTAATATTGAGTTTATCACCCATCTTACTTAATACAGGAATCTGGCCTACGACTTGATGACAAAACTTATCGATAGTCATTACTTTAAGTCGTGACAGGTTGCGTTCGATGTCCCAGCCTTTTTCCTTTGAGCGCTCTAGAATAATTTTTGCGAAAGTGCCGTCCCCTTTCTTAATCCGCTCTAAAATTCTAGCTTTCATTTCTGAAGCTGCTTTCTTTGTGAAGGTAATAGCTAAAATCTCTTCAGGCGTGTCGACGATAGTAAGAAGTTTTAAATATCGATCAGTGAGTAAGCTTGTTTTGCCAGAGCCTGCAGGAGCCTCTACAATAAATGAGCTTAAATCAAGCGCTTTCTTTCTTAATGTATTGTCACTCATTGTTTAGTTTGCTCAAATTGGAGCGTTCGCTCAGGAAGTCTTAGAATAGGTTTAACGTGGCAATAAGCCATATCTTTTTCTCGTGCAAATTTAACGGCTGCATCGCCTTCTTCGTAGCCTTTGATGGCCTCATTGATGCGACACTTCCAGAAACCGATCAATTCATCCCATGATTGATATGGGGTGACCGAGGAAACATCCTTAATACCTTTAAGAAGATCTGTATCTCGACCTATACCGACCCAGCGAGGTTTTGATGTGTTAATGACGCCAATAACAATGGCGTCAATAGGTTTATCCGAAGCAAAAAGTGCATAAAAGGGCATTTGAAGCTCACCGTAGCTATTTAAGAACCATTCATTTAGAGTTTTTGTTGCTCCGGATTTGTAATCAATCACAATTTTGCTTTCATTTACTTTATCGATGCGATCAATTTTTATATTAAAGTTGAGGCATCCCAAATGGACAGGTATATTTTTTTCTGTCTCTTTGACTTCAAAATCACCTCGTTTTAACTCATGTTGAATCCATTTTTCTAGATAACTTATCATGCGTATTTCTTCGATGTTAAAAAACTCAGGCATGATTCTGGGGGACTTTTTCTTTTCTATTGAAATTGCTTTATGTGTAATGGCTTGTATTTTTTTTGAGAGTTCTTTTTCACCCAAAGCACTTACAAGAGATGCTGAGTTATATTCCGCCCAAAATTGTTCCAGAATTTTATGAAAAAGATTTCCGCGTAGTCTTGTCGTTAAATTGCCCTCATCTTCGACTTCTAAATGTTTAGCACCAAGTCTAAATTCATAAAATGACCAAGCAGGGCAGATAGATTGTGCTTCGAGTAGCTTGATGCCTGTTTTTACCGTCTGATAAGCATCAATTTTAATTGAAGTATTATCTTCAATATATTCTATAACATTATGATTTAATATATTTTTTATGTATTTATAATTTGTATCTTCAAGCAGTTTAGAAGATACAACAGTATGTAATATAGACGACGGAAATATCTCTTCTTCACCCATTTTTTTAGCATAAGAGAGCACCACAGTAGGTGCGGTATGGGTGAATTTATCTAAGATTTTCATGGCATGTTGTTGATGTTTTTCATGGGTGAAAATATGGCTATTATGCTGAATTTTGATTGGTATAAACGGATTATATTGATGAGGTGTAGGCCAGTGATGTTCATTTAAATTCATAATCCAAGTGGCGTCATAAGTTTCAAAAGTGGTTTCATGAAAGCCTAAAATATCGATTTTAAAGTTACCTTGGTGCTCATGTTGGTGAGTAGTTTTTTTAAGGTAATACTGAAGTGTGTCTAACATATCCTGAATAGATATTTCATCCATAAGGTTGTCTAGTGATGATAAGGCCTCAGTAATTTTCTTCCATGCCTCATAAATACTTTCTTCATAGGTATCTTTGGGGGCTAAAAGACTGGATTGGATATTTTTTAAATAAATTTCAAATGTTTTAACCCATTCAGAAGGGTTTCTTTTGATTCGCCATTCGTTATGTGCAGTTTGTATATGATCTAAATGTATCTTTAAAAAGGGTGTTAATTCATTCAAACCGTCTTCGGACTTAAACATTTCAATTAAATCGTTAATTAAAACATTCCCTCTTCGTTTTCTTTCTAATTGATTAATAAGCCTATAGCGTTGACAGACCTCTTGACTATCTGACCAGCCACTATGACTTAATATACTCTTAAGATCTTTAATATCAGAAAAACCTCGTGCACCTAATTCTATTAATCTTAGATTCAAATAAATCATAGATAAATGAAATAAAGGTGTATTTAAAGAAAACTGATAAATTCTTTTTTCTTGGGATAAGCTTGGCTTAAATGTTTCAGGATGGAACGTTTTATCGAGGAGGCTTGAGAGGCGATCGATGATTTGATCGAGTTGAGGCGTTACAATAAGTATTTTTTTATCATGCTCTATTTGAGTTTTGCACCACTCTACTGCACACATACACTCATGTTCTTGATTTAGAAAAGCACGCGACTCAATATAAGGTGCTATTTTGGCCCCTTTAAAAAAAACCACATCAGTTTGAGTTTTGCATGCTTCAATAAACAATTCTTCGATCGGAGTTGTAAATTCAAATCCTACAAAGGTGATAGGGTGCTCAATAGAAATATCGTGATTTTTAATATGCTCTATCACTATTTTAATAAGGCCATTAAAAGTGATCACATCTTTATCGTGGCAATATTTTTTAAAAATTAAACGCCAAGCATTAAAAAATGCATGTTCTTCACTAAGCTCTTTACTCTTGAGAGTATTTTCACTGATATTAAATTGATCTATAAGTCGATTTGCTTGGTTCGCAGTCTCACTTAAGCTATCTATATTAGATAAATCAAATGAAGATTTTTTATATTGCTTGATACTACTTTCCCATAATAATTTTTCTTCAATACCGTTAAGAACCCTGGGGGGCATATTGATATTTAAATGTTTTTTAAAAAGACTGTCGATAAAATTATGAAGTGAAAGTACTCTTTCTTCAGCATTAAAGTGTTGGCTAAGCTTGAAAGATTCTTTTGAATTGCGACAGAGATAGATAGGCTTTTGCTCAGAATGCATGCTTCTATTGTAAACTTAACCCCAATAATTATTATTAAAAAATATGGCCAAACGTCAAAATTATATTACTAAGCAAGGATATCAACGTCTAAAAGATGAGCTTGATTTTTTAGTCAAAGTTGATCGCCCTAAAGTGGTAGCCGATGTTTCCTGGGCTGCAAGTAATGGCGATCGAAGCGAGAACGGAGATTATATATACGGTAAGAAACGTTTACGTCAAATAGATGCGCGCGCAAAATTCTTATTTGGACGCATTGATGAAGCGGTGGTGATTGATCCATCCACTCAAGAACAGCAGGACAAAATTTTTTTTGGTGCATGGGTAACTTTACTGAACGAATCAGATGATTCAGAGCACCATTATCGTATTTTAGGACAAGATGAAATTGACACTGAAAAAGGCTTTATTAGCTGGGTATCCCCCATTGCTAAAGCACTTTTAGGTAAAAATTTGGATGACGAAGTAAAGGTTGAAACACCTGGTGGCTTGGTTAATTTTAGAATTATTGATGTGACTTATCATGACTAATAAAAGCCATATCACTTGCCATTTAATTTGCAAGGTGATTGATTTTTTCGGTGATATTGGTGTTGCATGGCGCATAGCAAAACAACTTAAGACCGATTTTAATGTTGAAGTACATCTTCTTATAGACGATTTTATAACCACTCAAAGGTTAATACCTTCTTTAAATCTTTCTTTAAAGAAACAAATGATTGAGGGAATCACTATCCATCATTGTAATTTTGATGAAGATTCAGAGTCGCTTCCAACACCCCCATCTTTTGTATTTAATCTTTTTAATATTGATTTGCCCCGTTCTTATAAAGCACTTATTCAAAATGAAAAATGTAAATACATTGTTATCGAATATTTATCAGCCGAAGCTTGGGTAGATGATTTTCATTTAAAACCATCTATAGACCCCAAATCTGGACTCATTAAAACTTTTTTTTATCCTGGATTTACCAATCAAACTGGCGGCCTCATTCGTGAGAAGAATTTATTTTTACATCGGGAATCTTTTAAATCTACTGATGGTCGAAAGAAATTTATTAAATCAATAGGTGGTGATCCTGATATGTATTCGATATCAATTTTTTGTTATCCCACGCAAAAAATAGAAGCATTTTTAAAATTAATAGATAGCATGGGAATACCAGTGCAGTGCTTTATTCTTCGAAACCTCTTGGATCTTTTAAATATTAAAAAAAATTACAAAATGATCCGTGTACTTCCGTATCAATTTTTAAGTCACAATGATTTTGATGAGCTTCTGTGGTCTTGTGATTTCAATTTTGTGCGTGGTGAAGATAGCTGGATGAGGGCACTTTGGGCAGGGAAACCTTTTATTTGGCAACCTTACATTCAAGAAAATAATATTCATTTGATCAAGCTCAAAGCTTTCTTGAAACGATACTGTAATGATTGCCATGAGCATCTATCAGAAATCTTGATAAAGATTTCTGAAGACTGGTCAAACAATATATTCAATCAAGTTATATGGCATGATTTTTTTACGCACCAAGAGTTTATAGAGGCTTTTGCTTTAAAGCAGAGTAATTATTATTTTAAAAAAACTTCTTTTGTTGAGAGTTTGGTGAGTTATTGTTCTGAAACATAATTTTCGAGTATAATTTTACCCTTTTATTTGGTAAGCATTCTCAAGGATCATTAGTATGAAAATCGCTCAAGAACTCCGTGCTGGTAACGTTATTATGGTAGGCAATGACCCTATGGTCATTTTAAAGGCTGAATATAACAAATCAGGACGAAATTCAGCTGTTGTAAAGATGAAGATGAAAAATCTTCTCACCGAAGCGCCGAGCGAGAATGTTTATAATGCGAGTGATAAATTTGAAGTAATCGTACTAGATAAAAAAGATGTTACTTATTCATACTTTTCAGATCCTGCATATGTATTTATGGATAATGAATATAATCAGTATGAAATTGATGCTGAGAATATGGCAGAAGCCTTAAATTTCTTAGAAGATGGTATGCCTTGTGAAGTTAAATTCTATAATGGGAAAGCTATTTCGGTAGAGCTACCTAATTCAGTGACTCGTGAAATTACTTATACCGAACCTGCAGTCAAGGGTGATACATCAGGTAAGGTGATGAAGCCGGCAAAAATTAATACAGGCTTTGAAGTGATGGTACCTTTATTTTGCAATACTCGAGATAAAATTGAAATTGATACGCGCACTTTAGAATATAAAAATCGCGTTTTATAATTTTAAGCAGTTCCACCCACTACTAAACCATCAATTTTAATTGTAGGTTGACCTACACCAACAGGAACGCTTTGACCTTCTTTGCCACAAGTTCCAACGCCTGAGTCTAAAGACATATCATTTCCTATCATGCTAACTTTTTTTAATACATCTGGTCCATTACCTATTAAAGTAGCGCCTTTGACAGGGTATAGCAACTTACCGTTTTCTATCATCCACGCTTCTGCAGCAGAAAATACAAATTTACCACTTGTAATATCTACCTGCCCACCACTAAAGTTTACTGCATAAATACCTTTTCGTACTGATTTAATAATTTCTTCAGGTGTTTTTGTACCATTTAACATGTAAGTATTAGTCATTCTAGGCATAGGCAGATGGGCATAAGACTCTCTTCTTGCATTACCAGTAATAGGCATATTCATAAGACGCGCATTTAATGTGTCCTGAAGATAGCCTTTAAGAATTCCATTTTCAATAAGAGTTGTTCGCTGTGTTTCATTACCTTCATCATCAATATTAAGTGAGCCCCTTCGATCTTTCATTGTTCCATCATCTACAACGGTAATATTTTTAGCGGCTACTTGAGTCCCAATCTTATTACTGAATGCAGAACTTCCTTTTCGGTTAAAGTCTCCTTCTAGCCCATGTCCAATCGCCTCATGCAGAAGAATGCCAGGCCATCCAGGACCTAAGACTACTGTCATACTTCCAGCAGGTGCTGGTTTTGCATTGAGATTCGTTGTGGCTTGATGAACAGCTTCATGTGCATATTGTTTTAATATTTCATCGGTAAAGTATTCAAATCCAAAGCGACCACCCCCCCCTGATGAGCCTTGCTCTCTTTTTCCATTAGACTCAGCAATTACATTAATAGACAATCTGACCAATGGTCTAATATCTGCTGCGATTTTTTGTTCGTTGTTAATAATGAAAATGACTTCATACTCCCCTGCAATAGATGCTGTGACTTTAGTAATACGTTCATCCATCTCTTTAGCATAACTTTCTAGTCTTTCTAATATTTTAATTTTAGTTTCAGATGAAATAATAGAAAGTGGATCTTTGGCGCTATATAAATTTGAGCTAACTTTTGTATGGACTAATTTATGGTGCTGATTTGCGTGATTGGAAGAGATTGCTTTAGCAACTTTTGATGAAGAAAAAAGTGCCTCAATTGAAATATCATCTGAATAAGCAAATGCTGATTTATCCTCATTAACTGCTCTTATACCCACGCCTTGATCGATTGAAAAGTTACCTGATTTTACTTGCCCTTCTTCAAGACCCCAGTATTCATTTTTACTGTATTGGAAGTAAAGGTCAGCGTAATCAACTCCATAAGACATCATGCCATTAAGGATGTTATTTAAATCATTAATTTCAATACCAGATTGTGTGAGAAGTAAATCTTTTGCATATGCGATTCTATGTTCCATTAGCTAATTTTATTTAATGATGCGATGGTTAAGTGAAGGCAAGGATTTACGAATAGATTTAATATAATCTTTATTTAGGAATCCTGTAATGACGCCTGAGCCTCTTGGAAGTTGATCAATGATCGTGCCCCATGGGTCTACAATAAGAGAGTGGCCATGAGTCTCTCTGCCAGATAAATGATAACCGCCCTGAGCCGGAGCTAAAACGTAGCATTGATTTTCTATCGCCCTTGCTCTAACAAGAATTTCCCAATGTGCTTTGCCTGTTGTTGCTGTAAATGCTGAAGGAATCACAAGTAAATCAATGTCTTTCATTGATCTAAAAAGTTCTGGAAATCTAAGGTCGTAACAAAGAGCAATTCCTACATTACCAAAAGGAGTATTAACCACTACAACATCAGATCCTGCTTCGATTAATTTATCTTCTCGATAATGTTCATTACCTAAATCAAGTCCAAAGAGATGGATTTTGTCATATCGATGGGCGATATTACCTTTATCATCATAAATTAAACAACTATTTCGAATTTTTTTTTTATTTTTTGATTCCATGGGGATTGATCCACCTACAATCCATACTTTATTTTTTTTAGCTTGCTTAGATAGGAAAGATTGGACAAGTCCCTTTTCAGGCTTTTCTTTTGCTTTTAATTTCTCAGAGTCTTTTGAAGTCATGATAGAAAAATATTCTGGCAAGGCAATGAGTTTTGCGCCTTGGTTACATGCGATTGTAATTAAATTTTCAGCTTCATCGAGATTCGATTTAATATCTGGTCCAGATGCCATTTGAATGCCAGCGATCTTCACAATATCTTTATTAACTAATTTTGCTTTGGTTGTTTTTATTTTTGATTTAATTGCCATATTATTTTTTATCAGTAAACAAATTTTTAGTATTATCAATCGTTGTTTTTATTTTATCTGTAGGAGAGTTATCTAATTCCTCAGGATTGTCCCATGTCCCGATAATACGATATTCTGATGTTAATATTTTATTCATTGGATCTTTAAGAATTTTTTGAGCAATGAATGCAGCAGCACCTACAATTGGCCCACCTGCAAGGGCTGCAATGGAAATGCTATCGCTGATATGAGGTGTCACTTTGACATTCAAATCTTGAGTTTCTTTAATAATATTTGTTTCTCCTGATATGACAACCTCAGCTGCTGGACCATTCATTCTAAAATTACTTGTTTTAAGTATGCCGTTATTTAAACGAACAGAAGCATTCATTGAATCAAGAACGAAACCATTTCCGAATAAGTCTCTAAAGTCTAAACTCAGCCTTCGAGGCAAGCTTTGTAAAGTTACAAGACCAAATAATCTACCTAAACCAGGCTCAATTTTTTGAATCGTACCTTTATGTACATCAATATTAAATGAGCCATCAGCTTTTGTTTTATCGAATTCTAATGGACTGCCTTGCCACTTAAATTGACCTGATATATCTGCCTCACCATCTTTAACAAAATTTTGATAGCCTAAAAAGTTAAGCTCTTCACCTAAGTTATTAATTTTCCAATTAAAATTAATATTTGTTCTAGAATTCTTATTCCAGCTAAGCCATTCCCCGTCCGCTTGAAAAATGTTTTTATCGTTCATTACTTTAAATTTTTGAATATTGATATCTTGCATAGATGTGCTTGAGATAAATTCAACTTTTCCAAATTTTTTGCTATCAATTTCAAGTGAATCAATTTTAATGTCTAAATTAGGTATCTTTTGATTATTTTCATTTTGTGGTGAAGGAGATATTTTTTTAGTTTCATTAGGTAGTTTAAGTGTATTAAAT
Organism: Candidatus Methylopumilus sp.; assembly: GCA_009693175.1. Taxonomy (GTDB): domain Bacteria; phylum Pseudomonadota; class Gammaproteobacteria; order Burkholderiales; family Methylophilaceae; genus Methylopumilus. The sequence continues at coordinate 34,373 of SHXT01000005.1, read as the reverse complement.
CTAGCTGTTAATTTATTATCTCTTTTTGACCATAAAAGATTACCCATTGCCTCATTTGAAATTAATTTGAATTTTATATTTGTATTGAAGGGCTTAATTTCTATTCTCATATTATTAAATCTTCTGTCGAAGAGGTCAGCATTTTTAATGGTGATATCCGCTCTGTCAATTTTTAAGTTATTGTTACTATCTTTTTCATTGTATATAGCCATAAAATCATTTAGGTTTGCATAAGGGAGATCAGCTTTTAAGTAAACACCATGCTGGATATTTGTTTTAATGTCTGAATTAATCGAAATATAACCATTATCGATAGCCATAATATTATTTTTTTCAGTGCGCGATATTTTAGAATTTACTATGTTGCTGTATTTAAATTCAATATTATCAGATTTAGGATTATTCTGTTTTTTAGAAAAATAGAATTTTTCTTCTTTATCTCTTGCTTTAGCAAAAGGCTCTGGATAAGTCATTTCAATACCCTTAAGATCAGAAGAAATTTGTATATTGAGCAAAGGTTTTTTGTATTCAATTAAACCTTCCCATTCTGCAGAACCATTTAATTTAGCAAAATGAGTGCCTAATTTTTCTTCAATACCTTTGTCGGTAAATCTTCCATTTAATTTAACTTTAATGATTTTAGTTGGATCTGATGAGAGCGTGATGTTGGTTTTGCCGCCGAATATAATTCCATTAAGATTTTCCGTTTTTACATTTTTTTCATCAAAATTAACTGAGCCTTTAATTTTTTCCATAGTTGGAATACCTATTGTTGGATTACTAAGTTTACTATCAATAAATTGATAATCACCTTTAAATGTAATTGCATCAAGATTGCCCATGGGTATATCAATATCTACTTTTAATTTGCCCTCACCAGATCCTGAAGCATTATCAAATAGATTCTGTACCGATTTTTTTACAGGGCTTTTATTAATGAATTTAATAGCTTCCTCTGTGGGGCTATTAAGTATGCCTTTAATATTTAATAGTGGATGTTCAATAGCTATCGTGGGAATTGTTACTTTAAATTCTTTGATGGCATTACCTAGGAATTGACCCTTTTGACTTAATAATTCAAATGATCCGCCATTGATAGACGCTGTGAAATCAAATTTCTCAACAACCGGCCAGCCTGTACCGTATTCAATTAATGTATTTTTTCCTAAACTTGTTACAATAAATGAGCCTTTGCTTCCATCAGGCTTGCCGTTAGAGTTTACAAAAGGAAAGTCAGCAGCTAGGCCTTTAATTGAAATTAAGGTATTTTCGAAACTGCCTTCAAGTAAAGAAGTGTCTAACCAATGCAGGCTTTCAGCCTTCATTGTTTTTGGGTAGTAGGCATTTGCGTGTTTAAAGTCTAAAAAAGGAATGGAAGCATCAATATCTAAATAAGGAGCTTGCGAAATATTTTTTATGCTCCCATTAATTAAACCATTAATAGATGCATTATTAAAACTAATATTTTTTAAAATTAAATTATTATGAGTCCATTTTAAATCACCATACAAATTGTTAAATAATAAGGGCCCTCTAAAAAATTTAGCATAGGTTAAAGAGGCATCATTTGACTTAAGGTTTAATTGACCATTTTCATCTGATAAATTAACTGTTCCTGTTAAATTATCAAAACCTGGTAAATTTTCAAAAGCTTTTAGACTTAATTTTTCAAATTGAGCATTAAGGCTCAATCCAAATTTTTTATTACTTGACCATTTTAGATCTACATTAGAAACAGAGCCGGAAGGCTGGATAGTATTTATTTTGCTTTTAATATCGTCAAAGTAAGGGATGATTTGTAAAATTTCATTGGCAGCATCAAGTTGAATTTTATTTATTTTAAGAGAGAATGCAGTAGGCTTATTTGTTTCATTTGAAATAGTAATCGAGGTATCTGCATTTTCAATGTTAATGCCATTATTAGTTAGCAAATAAAGATTTTCAAAAGTAATTTGTTGGCTCTCATTATTTCTGAGCCAAATAATCTCACCATAAAAATTTTTTAAATTAAGCTCATTTTTATAAGCTTGATTAAGTTCAGTTTTCAAACTTGTCAGTTTGAGAGATGCTTTAATTTTAGTGATCGTTGTATTAGTAATCTTCGCATTTAAGTTTAAATCGCCAGTGCCTGCATTAATTTTGACAGGGTAGTTTATCCAAGGCGTATACGCTGCCAAATTAATATTGCCCGCTTTGATTCTAATTTCTGAAACCCAAGACTTAATGTCTTCAATTTTTTTTGCATAGATCTTGCCGTTAAGATCGATAAATTGGTTGTCGCTATTATTGATTCTAAAATTTAGATCGAATTTATGTTTACCGATAAGCTCAATATTAAAAGGTGTCTTGTAACTAAAATTTAAATTTTTTAGACTAAGTGCAGGGGCTTGTCTATATTCATCATGCCAATCAATTTCACCTTGTTCGATGGAAACCTTTTTTTGATTAAGTAACCAATTAGTTAATTTGTTATTTCTAGTCCCGTCAATCAACATACCACCAATAAAAATTTTATTATTTGTATCTCGTTTAATAAGAAGCTTAGGTGCTTGTAATTTAATTTCTGAAAGTGTGGGTTTTAAATAAAATGGACTTAACCAAGAAAAATTAGCGCTTATTTCTTTCAGTTCTAAGGACGTATTATTTTGGTCATCTTGAAATACAACTTTATTAAGCGCTATTTCTGGATTTATAAGATCCCATCGACCATCTAATGAATCTATTTTGATGGTTTGGCCTATGGCTTTTGAAGCAAGTTCTTCGATCATGGTTTTGTAATTATTTAAATTAGGTTTGATGTAAAGCTGAAATGTAAGGCTAAATAAAATGACAAAAAGAGCATAGATAATGGCAAATACAATACCTATTTTTTTTACGTAAGGAAGTAATTTTTGCTTCATTGGTCTTTCTCAAACTTAAACCGCTTACGCTATTTTACTTTAAATTATTGAATTGTTTGTTTTAGTTGTTCAAGAATAGATGGGTTATCAAGGGTTGAAATATCAGATGTAATTTCCTCACCCTTAGCAAGAGAGCGAAGGAGTCTGCGCATAATTTTGCCTGAACGAGTCTTGGGTAAGTTATCACCAAATCTTATGTCATCAGGCTTGGCAATAGGACCTATATCTTTACCTACCCAATCTCTTAATTGATTCATAATTACTTTTGCTTCTTCACCTTCAGGCCTTTTACCTTTTAGCACAACATAAGCTACAATTGACTCACCTTTAATTTCATGAGGCTTTCCAACAACAGCGGCTTCTGCAACCAAAGGGTTTGAAACCAAAGAAGATTCAATTTCCATAGTGCCAAGTCTATGTCCTGAAACGCTTAATACATCATCAATACGTCCCATAATTGTAAAGTAACCAGTGATTTTATCTCTGATTGCACCATCACCCGCAAGGTAGAGTTTTCCTCCTAATTCATCAGGATAGTAACTTTTTTTATAACGTTCTGAATCACCCCAAATACCTCTTATCATAGAGGGCCAAGGTTTTTTGATAACTAAAAGACCTCCAGTACCCCAAGGTACTTCATTACCTACTTCATCGACAATAGTTGCATCTATACCTGGAAATGGGAGCGTGCAGGAGCCAGGAACTAGCGGCGTGGCTCCAGGTAAAGGCGTAATGACATGACCACCTGTTTCTGTTTGCCAAAATGTATCTGCAATAGGACAGCGGTTTTTTCCAATTCTTTCGTAGTACCACATCCAAGCTTCTGGATTAATAGGCTCTCCTACAGAGCCCAATAAACGAAGACTTGATAGGTTGTATGTATCTGGATTAGATTCCGCGTTTGCCTCAGATGCTTTAATGAGAGATCTGATTGCTGTAGGTGCAGTATAAAAAATAGTGGCATGGTGTTTTTCAATGATTTGCCAAAATCGACCCGCATGCGGGAAGGTCGGGATACCTTCATAGATAATTTGTGTGACACCCATTGCAAGAGGCCCATAGACGACATAAGTATGACCTGTAATCCATCCTACATCTGCCGTACACCAATAAATATCATTATGCTTAATATCAAAAGTCCATCGCATTGTATTCATAGCATGGAGGAGGTAACCTGCAGAGGAGTGTTGAACGCCCTTAGGCGTTCCTGTCGAGCCTGATGTGTAAAGAAGGAATAAGGGATGTTCAGCATTTACATATACCGGGTCGCAATCTGTTGCTTGATTTTCTATTAATGTATGCCACCAACTTTCTTTAGTTTTTAACACAGCATTTTCTTTCGATTTTTTAAGTACAACTGTATTTACAATTGTTTCACATCCGCCTAAACTAAGCGCCTCATCTACAGCAGTTTTAAGTGGAAGTGTTTTGCCACCGCGATATTGAATGTCTGAGGTAATGATAAGTTTTGCTTTTGCATCTTTAATACGTTCTTGAATGCTTTTTGCTGAGAACCCTCCAAATACTACTGAATGCGTTAATCCAATTCTGACACAAGCCAACATGGCTACAACCGCTTCAATACCCATAGGTAAATAGATAACAACCCTATCTCCAATATTGAGTTTGAATGTTTTTAAACCATTCGCAAATTGACACACTCTCTCATAAAGTTCCTTATAGGTAACGTTTGTAACATCACCGTTGTCTAACTCAAAAATAATTGCAATTTTATTAGGTTGCGAATTTAGATGCTTATCTAAGCAATTGTAAGAAACATTTAACTCACCATCTTCAAACCATTTGTAAAAAGGTGCATTTGATGAATTTAAAGTCTTGGTAAATGGTTTTTTCCATATAATTAATTCGTTCGCAAGATCGGCCCAAAATTTTTCATAGTTTTCATTTGCGGAGGCGCAAAGTTTTTCGTAAGCAGCCATACCAGACACATTTGCATGATCAGCAAATAATTGACTAGGGTAAAACTTTCTGTGTTCACTTAATAATGATTCAATACCCATATTATTTAATTTAATAATTTAAATTTAAAAACAAAATCCAATACTAGTATAAATTTTTTTTATGTAAAGCAAAAAGACAACATTTAATTATTTAAAGCTTGTGAGCGAACCTTTATGTGTGGTAAAAGTCATTCATATTAATCACACAAATGAATAAAAAATGAACTTAAGAGTTAGATTAAATCTTTTAATTACAGCTATCTTGTTAATTTTCTTTATTTCAATGGGTTATACCATTATAAAAGGATCAAAGGAATCTATTCAAGAAGGTGTGGAATCTGCAAATCGCGTGACTATGCAGCTTTTAGATACGGTGATTATAAGCTCAGTCCAAAATCCAGAGTGGGGATACACCCATGATGTGATGAAAAGATTTCTAGAGGAATTGGGCCATGTAAGAAGTAGTGATATTTATTTATTTAATCTGCAGGGTGATTTACTTTATCATTCCCCACCTTCTAAATATCGCTCAGAAGATTCGCCTACCCCCAAATGGTTTATTAACAGCCTCTCACCTAAAGAAGAGGTGGATACGAGAATGATGCGCTTTGGGAAGTTGGTTGTTAAAACAAATCCAGCAGGCGCTATTAAAGAAGCCTGGTCTAAAATGTATCACTTTTTTTGGATTGCTTTAATATTTTTTGTTTTACTCAATATTGCCGTGTATTGGATGCTTGGTTTTTGGCTAAAACCACTTCGGCCGATGGTTGAAGCTATTAATAAAATGGGAGGGGGTGATTTTTCGGCAAGGTTACCTAAATTTAATCTCCCTGAGTTTGCAGCCATTGCAATTAATTTTAATCTTATGGGCGATTCACTGCAGTCTAATATTCGAGAAAATCAAAGATTAGCTTTGATCGCACAGCAAACAGCCGATGCTATTATTATTCACGACCTTCATTTCAAAATATCTTTTTGGAATGCTTCCGCTGAAAAATTATTTGGATATTCTGCTAAGGAAGTATTAGGAAGGTCAGCTTATATACTTGCATCAAAAGCAAGTGAAAATGAATTAAGAAAAAATTTAGAATTGATACATAAGAGAAAAAATATTCATAATATTGAAACGCAAAGAGTTAAGAAAAATGGAGATATTTTAAATGTCACAATATCAGGTTCGCCTTTAATTGACCCTATCACTAATCAAGTTATTGGCGATATTTGTAGCATGAGAGACATTAGTGAGAAAAAAATTGCAGAAGAGTCAAAAAGAAAACTGGAAGAAAATAGAAAATTTACTCAACTTATTCAAAGTCATATTGAAGATGAAAGAAGAAGCTTGGCTAGAGAGCTTCATGATGAAATGGGTCAATATGTTTCGGCCATTAAGATATTTGCAGCTAATATATCTAATAAGGCTAAAAAACTATCCCCTGAAATTGAAAAAAATGCAGAATCTGTCATTTCAGCAGCTAATCAAATATACGATGGCATGCACAGCATTATCAAACAATTAAGACCCGGCTCTCTTGATAGTTTGGGATTAGCAGATACTTTAAAAGACACAGTGAATAGCTGGCAAAAGCAGTACAAACATTTAGATATTCATTTATCGATAATGGGAGATCTTGCCCATCTAAATGAGACATTGAATATTAATATTTATAGAATTATTCAAGAAGCCATGAATAACGTTATTAAACATTCAGAAGCTAAAATAATTGAAATTAATTTGTCACTTAAGAAAAATGGTAATTTAGAGTTAAATTTTATAGATAATGGCAAAGGTACGGACCTTAAAACGATAGATCAGACAAAAAATTTTGGTATTTTAGGGATACAAGAACGCGTCCAGTCATTGAATGGCTCATTTGAGTTAATTTCTAAAAAAAATCAGGGAACACAACTTTCAATTTCCCTACCTGTGTAAGAGGATATAAATGAGTCAAATTAAAGTATTGCTTGTTGATGATCATGCTGTTGTGCGAATGGGATTTAAAATGCTCATCGAGTCAGAAACAGATATTAAAGTTGTAGGCGAGGCTGAGAGTGGCGAAATTGCTATCAAATTATTTCAAGAACTTATGCCTGATATTATTATTATGGATATCACAATGCCTGGTATTGGAGGTATTGAGGCAATTGATCGTATTTTAGCCAAAGATAAAAATATTAAAATACTAGTGTTATCTGCTCATGAAGATTCAGTTCATCCTAAGCGCGTTCTTAGCGCTGGGGCAATGGGGTATTTAACTAAAAGAAGTGCTGCAGAAGAGCTTATTAAAGCAATTAGATCTATACATAATGGTAAACGTTATCTCGAGCCTAATATTGCTCAGCAAATGGCTATTACGCAATTATCGGGAGAAACTAATCCTGTCGAGATTCTTTCTGATCGTGAGTTTGAAGTTTTTATGGCTTTAGCCAAAGGTAAAAGCACGAATGAGATTGCAGTCACTTTATGTCTGAGTCCTAGAACCATTGGAACTCATTTATATAATATCAAGCAAAAATTGAATGCAAATAACTCAGCGGAAATTGCCTTGATTGCAATTCGTTGTGGTTTAATTGAGCCTTGATTTTAAACTAATGTTTGAAGCAATAGCGCCACTTACTATAATTATAATCGCACCAATAATATCTTCGGCTCTCATAATTTCATTAAAATAAAAGAGACTAATGATGCTTGAAAAAACAATTGTAAGATAAGATAACGCCCCTATTACAAGTGTATTTCCAAGGCGATAAGCACGAGTCATTGCAAGTTGGGCGATGGTTGCAGATAAACCAAGGGGAATAAGTATCCAAATATCTTTTAATATAAGCTTTTGATAACCAGTAAATCCAATCCAAAAGCCTGATCCAATGGTTGATACTAAAGTGAAATAAAAAACAGTTCTCCAATCGGGTTCTTTAAGTTTTCCAAGTTGAGCCACATGTATGTAAGCAAGTGCAGCACCAATCCCAGATATCAAACCAATCAAGCCAGCAAACCAACCTTGCCAATCACCATGAGGGTCAAGAATTAATAAAGCTCCTATAAAACCAAAAATTGTACATATCAGAATTGTTTTTTTAGGTCTTTGTTGAGATATGAAAGGTAAGAAAAATCCAAGAAATATTGGAGATGTATAATTTAATGTCATCGCGGATCCAAGATTGAGATGTGTGATGGCATAAAAGAAAAAAGTTAAAGATAAAAATCCTACAATACCCCGATTAATTTGCTTTTTAAAATGTATTGTTTTGATTTTTTTTTGGGCAATAACAATGTAAATGAAAAGAAAGAACAAGCTAATAAATGAGCGGTAAAATACAAGCTCAGTACTCGAAAAATGTTTAGCCCCAAGTTTTACAAAAGAGCCCATTAAAGAAAAAAAGAAAGTAGCTACGATAATCCATAGCATACCTTTTTTTTGATTGGTCATAGATAAGTCGACATTTCTTCTTGGTACCACTGATGAAAATGTTTTAATCCATCTTCTAATGGTTCGTGATAAGGACCCATATCTTCTTGTTTATTTTTCCAAAGCAAATGCCTTCCTTGGTTCATTTTTTCGCAAATGATTTTATCTTCAAGTGCTGTTTCGTTATAAGCTGCCTGTTGGGCTGTAATATAATCCTGATCAAAAAGAATAGTTTCTTCTGGATAGTAAAATTCAATGATATTTCGACAGTGGTTCACATCATCAGGAATAAGATGTGAAACAACGATGACATTAGGATACCATTCCACCATAAAGGCAGGATACATAGTTAACCAAATAGCACCAAACTCAGGTTTTTTAATTGCATTATTTTCAATAATTTTAGACTTCCAAAGATCGTATATTTTTGAACTTTGTTGATGATCTTTTTCTCTAAAAGGAACTTTTTGTATAGATGAAAAAGATTTAAATTCCCATTTTAAATCATCACAGTCCACGATATTATTAAGACCTGGATGAAATGCCCAGACATGGTAATCTTCGAGATAAACTTCAATAAATGTTTTCCAATTAAAGTTGTAATGATCAATTTTAATGCTATGTAGTTTATAGCTTTCAAAGGTTAATAAACTACTTAGATTTTTAAATTCTATGGCATCTTTAATGTTAATTGTGGGTTGCTTAGAGTGCTGTCTAAAAATTAAGTCATGTATCATTTCCGATGAAAATGACTCTAGATTTAAACAAGGGTTTTCTTTGAAATAGGGTGCGCTTTCCAATCGGCCATTCAGCCCATAAGTCCATCGATGAAGAGGACATACAATATGTGACACTGAACCTCGGTTTTCTAGCATCAAAGCTTGCCTATGACGACATATATTGCTTAAGACATTTATTTTTCCATGATTATTCACAAGCACCGCAGATTTATCGACTACATCTAATACTTGAAAATTCCCATGCTCAGGCGCCATTAAACGATGCCCCAAGTATTTTGGATATTTGGAAAAAATGGTTTTTTTTTCTAATTCAAAAATATTTGAATCGACATAGCTATGGACGGGTAACTGGCTGAATATTTTGCTTTGAAATGAAGCGGACTTTAGTGTCAACATACCTGATTATTAACTATTGGGAAATGATTTTTGATACCTAGGGGTAATTTTGCCTTAAAACAATTTTTTTGCAAACTTAATTTTGTCTTTTAAGCCTGCTATCTTGCTTAAATCAGCTATTTAAGCTAATCTCAACGTTTGAATATAGATGCTTATTTTTAGAGGAGTTTTTGTATGAAAAATCCACTTGATTCAATCTTAGGAACAATTATTTCAGGCTTGGTTCTGACACTGGCACTTTACGTTTTTCTTAAAAACTTTATTTTGTAGGAGTTTAAATAATGGAATTTATACCTGGACTTGTTAGATGGCTTCATATTGTTGCTGGTATCACGTGGATTGGATTACTTTATTATTTTAATTTAGTGCAAATTCCTGCATTAAAAGATGCAGCCGCAGATGGCTCAGCAGGAGGAATTACAAAACATATAGCCCCTAGAGCCTTGTTATGGTTTAGATGGGCTGCTGTAGCAACATGGCTTGCAGGGGCCGCAATGTTACAAGAAAACTTTATTAATGCATTTACTTTGGAAGTAGGTTATGAAGGTATCGGTATCGGTGCTTGGCTAGGTACTATCATGTTATTTAATGTTTGGGCTTTAATTTGGCCTAATCAACAAAAGATTTTAGGTATGGTTCAAGCTTCGGATGATGAAAAGGCTAAAGCACGAAGAGTAGCCTTTCTTGCGTCCAGAACGAACTTAATGCTTTCGCTGCCTATGTTATTTTTTATGGCAAACGGATTGAGTCATCGCGCATTAATCGGCTTTTAATTTACTTTAAGCTGAAATAAACGGGGGCTTAAGCCTCCGTTTGTGTTTATAAGTACGGAAAAATTGTATGTCAAAAATGATGGATACCTATGCTAGACAGCCTGTGACCTTTGAAAAAGGTCAGGGTATATGGCTGTGGGCTAAAGACGGTAAAAAATATTTAGATGCCTTATCCGGTGTTGCTGTTAACGGATTGGGTCACGCACATCCTAAGTTAGTTAAAACTATTAGTGAGCAAATTTTAAAGCTTATTCATGTTTCGAATATATATCACATTGCGGAGCAAGAAAAGCTTGCTGAAAAGCTAACTAGTATCTCAGGTATGGATAATGTATTTTTTTGTAATTCAGGATGTGAAGCGAATGAAGCAGCTATTAAATTAGCAAGACTTTATGGCCACCAAAATAGTATCGATACCCCAGAAATTATTGTGATGGAAAAATCATTTCATGGGCGAACAATGGCAACTTTATCTGCAACAGGAAATCGAAAAACACAAGCAGGTTTTGAGCCTCTTGTAGGTGGATTTATTCGAGTTGCATTTGATGATTTAGAAGCGATTCAGAAAATTGCTTCAAGAAAAAATAATGTAGTTGCGATTCTTGCTGAGCCTATTCAAGGTGAAGGCGGTATTAATATTCCAAACAATATTCAAAACTACCTTAAAGGCTTAAGAGAGATTTGTGACCAGCACAATTGGCTTTTAATGCTTGATGAAGTGCAATGTGGTATTGGTAGAACCGGAAAATGGTTTGCTTATCAGCACACTTCTATTAAGCCTGATGTGATGTCACTTGCAAAAGGTTTAGGTTCGGGTATTCCCATTGGAGCTTGTTTAGCGAGAGGAAAGGCAAGCCATGTATTTACTCCTGGAAAGCATGGATCAACCTTTGGAGGTAATCCACTTGCAACTTCAGCAGGTTACGCAACGCTTAGTATTATTGAAGAGGAAAAGCTATGTGCTCACGCATCAAAAATGGGTGCATTGATTAATGATGAATTTACTAAGCACTTAAAAGAATTTAATCAAGTGAAGGCTATTCGCAATCTAGGTCTTATGGTGGGTATCGAGTTTAATGAGCCATGCGGGGAACTTACTAAATTAGCATTAGATGAAGGGCTCTTAATTAATGTCACGGCTGATAAAGTGGTTCGTCTTTTACCACCACTTGTGATTAATGAAAAAGAAGCAAAAGAATTAGTTAATAGACTATCTAAAGTAATTAGAAATTTTTTACTAAAGTAATACATTAGAAAAATTTATTTTATGAAAACAAAACATTTTTTACGGTTTAACGATCTTAAACGAGATGAGTTTGAGTATATTTTTGCGCGTGCAAGTTGGATTAAAAAACAATTTAAAGAATATAAACAGTATTGGCCTTTAGCAGACAGAACCTTGGTCATGATTTTTGAAAAAGCAAGCACGAGAACAAGACTATCTTTTGAGGCCGGTATCCAGCAATTGGGTGGGTCAGCAATTTATTTAAATACAAGAGATTCTCAATTAGGTAGAGGCGAGCCTGTTGAAGATGCTGGTCAGGTTATTTCACGTATGTGTGATCTTGTAATGATTCGAACATTTGAACAGGATATTATTGATCGATTTGCACAAAATTCTAGAGTGCCCGTCATTAATGGGTTAACCAATGAATATCATCCATGTCAAATACTTGCCGATATTTTTACTTACATTGAACATAAAGGCTCAATTCAAGGAAAAACAGTAGCATGGATTGGAGATTCAAATAATGTTTGCAATACTTGGCTTCAAGCTGCAGAAGTATTAGATTTTAATGTACATGTTTCGACGCCAAAAGGTTATGAAGTTGAAGTTGAAAGAGCGGGTTTATATGGAGATAAACATTTTGAAGAATTTGAAGATCCTATGAATGCTGCAAAAGATGCAGATATTGTTACAACCGATGTGTGGACAAGTATGGGTTTTGAATCTGAAAATGAAGAGCGTTTAAAAGATTTTGCAGATTGGCAAGTTGATCAAGAAATGATTTCGGTAGCTTCATCAAATGCAGTATTTATGCATTGTCTTCCGGCACACAGAGGAGAAGAGGTGACTGCTCAAGTGATTGATGGACCTCAAAGCGTTGTATGGGATGAGGCAGAAAATCGTCTTCATGTTCAAAAGGCGCTGATGGAATACCTATTATTAGGAAAAATGAAAAATGAGTGATATTAAAAAAATTGTTTTAGCTTACTCTGGCGGACTTGACACGTCTGTTATTTTGAAGTGGTTACAAGAAACCTATCAATGTGAAGTGGTTACTTTTACAGCTGATTTAGGTCAAGGTGATGAATTAGAAACCGCAAGAGAGAAAGCAAAAGCAGCAGGAGTAAAGGAAACTTTTATCGAAGATTTAAGAGAAGAATTTGTTAAAGACTTTGTATTTCCAATGTTTAGAGCTAATACGATTTATGAAGGCGAATATTTACTTGGAACCTCTATCGCTAGACCATTAATTGCTAAACGATTAATTGAGATTGCAAAAAAAATAGAGGCCGATGCAATTTCTCATGGCGCTACAGGAAAGGGTAATGATCAGGTAAGGTTTGAATTGGGTGCGTACGCACTTAATCCTGACATTAAAATTATTGCACCATGGAGAGAATGGGATTTATTAAGTCGTGAAAAATTACTTCAATACGCCAAAGTACATCATATACCTGTTGAAATGAAACATAAAAAAGGCGGAAGCCCTTATAGTATGGATGCTAATTTATTGCATATTTCTTATGAGGGACGTCATCTTGAAAACCCTGCCGCTGAACCTGAAGATGATATGTGGCGAATGACCGTGAATCCAGAAAAAGCACCTAATGAATCTCAAACAATCGAGATTCATTTTAAAAAAGGCGATCCTGTAAGCTTAAATGGCAAGGTGATGAAGCCTCATGAATTATTAGCTTCACTTAATCAATTAGGTGGCCAGCACGGAATAGGTAGATTAGATCTCGTGGAGAATAGATATGTAGGCATGAAATCTCGAGGATGCTATGAGACCCCAGGCGGCACAATTATGCTAAAAGCACATCGAGCGATTGAGTCTATTACACTTGATCGAGAAGTTGCCCATCTTAAAGATGAGTTAATGCCAAGATTTGCATCATTAATTTATAACGGTTATTGGTGGAGCCCTGAAAGAAAAGCTTTGCAAACGCTCATTGATCATACGCAAGAAAATGTCAATGGTTGGGTTAAATTAAAGTTATATAAAGGCAATGTCACTGTGATTGGAAGAGATAGCGCAACAGACTCTCTTTTTGATACATCAATTGCAACTTTTGAAGACGATAAAGGTGCTTATGATCAAAAAGATGCAGCAGGTTTTATAAAATTAAATGCATTAAGAATGCGAATCGCAGCAAAAATTAAAAAATAAGGCGGAATTATAAATGGCTCAATTTGACAACGTAAGTGTAAAGAAAAAAGCAAATATTTATTTTGATGGTAAATGTGTAAGCCATACAGTTCTTCTTCCAAATGGAACGCGCAGTGCGATTGGTGTTATTTTCCCAAGTAAATTAACTTTTAATACCCAAGCTGCAGAGCTTATGGAAGTTCTTGCTGGCAAATGTCGTGTAAAAATTCATAGTGCATCTGAATGGAATAATTATCAAGAAAATGAAAAATTTTCTGTACCAGCAAATTCATCATTTGAAATTGAAACAACAGAAATGCTTCATTATGTTTGTCATTTTGAATAAATAAATTTATTAATTAAGGAGATTTAAAATGCCATCGTTTGATATTTCTTCTGAAGTAAATATGGCCAATCTAACAAATTCTATTGATGTTGCGTCACGCATGATTATTAATCGATATGACTTTAAGGGAACAAGTGCAAAAGTTGAATTTTCTGAAAAAGATTTAACAATTACACTCTATGGTGATTCAGATTTTCAATTAGGGCAAATTAAAGATATTTTATTGCCCGCTATGGAAAAGAAAGAAGTTGATAGCTCTAAAAGACTGGAGCATCAAGATATTCAAACCGTGTCAGGTAATAAAGTGAAGCAAATTTTAAAATTAAAATCAGGTATTGATAGTGAGCTTGCAAAGAAAATTGTGAAATTACTTAAAGACAGCGGTCTTAAGGTGCAATCTTCTATTCAAGGCGAGAGCGTTCGTGTATCTGGCGCAAAAAGAGACAATCTTCAAGAGGCAATTGCTTTTGTTAAAAAAAGTATTACAGATTTTCCATTACAGTTTGGAAACTTTAGAGACTAGTTAAACGTATGCAACCTAAAACACTTTATGAAAAATTATTTGATAGCCATGTAGTTAGAGAAGAAGCAGGCACATATTTAATTTATATTGACCGTCATCTTGTACATGAAGTTACTAGTCCACAGGCTTTTGATGGCTTAAAAATGAATCATAGACCTGTGTGGAGGAGTAAATCTATTCTTGCTGTGCCTGACCATAATGTTCCTACGACAGATCGTTCTTTTGGTATTTCCGACCCTATTTCAAAAATTCAAGTAGAAACTTTAGATGATAATTGTAAGCATTTTGGAATAACACAATTTGCTATGAATGATATTCGCCAAGGTATTGTGCATGTGATTGGACCTGAGCAAGGAAGTACCTTACCTGGTATGACAATTGTTTGTGGAGATTCCCATACCAGCACTCATGGAGCCTTTGGTGCGCTTGCAATAGGTATTGGCACATCAGAAGTCGAACATGTATTAGCTACTCAATGTTTAATATTGAAAAAATTTAAAACAATGAAAGTGTCTGTGGATGGCAAATTAAATAAAGGTATAACTGCAAAAGATATTGCTTTGACTTTAATTGGTCGAATTGGAACCGCAGGTGGGACAGGTTACGCTATTGAGCTTAGCGGAGAATCTATTAGATCACTTTCTATGGAAGGGAGGATGACTCTTTGTAATATGGCGATTGAAGCGGGCGCTCGTGCCGGTATGATTGCTGCTGATGATGTCACAATTTCTTATATTGAAAATAAACCTTTTTCACCCAAAGGCGAAGAGTTAGAAAAAGCAAAAGTTTATTGGAAAACATTACATAGTGATCAAGATGCTAGATTTGATAAAACAATCGTATTAAATGGACATGACATTCTTCCACAAGTGACTTGGGGAACTTCTCCCGAAATGGTTGTGAATATTGACGGCATGACACCTGACCCCAAAAAAGAAAATGACCCATCAAAACGAAAAAGCATTGAAGATGCTTTAAGTTATATGGGGTTAGAGTCAAATTTTCCAATCAATAAAATTAATGTCGATAAAATTTTTATTGGATCTTGTACGAATTCTCGTATTGAAGATTTGAGAGAGGCGGCACATGTTCTTAAAGGTAAGAAAATAGCGAAAAACATTAAGCTCGCACTCGTAGTTCCAGGATCAGGCCTTGTTAAACTTCAGGCGGAAAATGAAGGGCTTGATAAAATTTTTATTGAAGCTGGCTTTGAATGGCGATCACCTGGTTGTTCAATGTGTTTAGCAATGAATGCTGATCGACTAAGTCCTGGAGAAAGGTGTGCATCAACATCGAATAGAAATTTTGAGGGTAGGCAGGGCCAGGGGGGAAGAACGCATCTTGTAAGCCCTTCAATGGCGGCGGCGGCGAGTGTTTATGGACATTTTGTAGATATACGAACTTTAAATTAATTAATGAAACCATTTATTACACATACTGGAATTGTCGCCCCACTAGATCGAGCAAATGTGGATACAGACGCTATTATTCCAAAACAATTTCTGAAATTAATTAAAAAAACAGGTTTTGGCCCACACCTTTTTGATGAATGGCGATATTTAGATCATGGCGAACCAGGGATGGACTTAACTAGGCGCAAAAAAAATCCTGACTTTGTTTTAAATTTACCGCAATACGAAAAAGCATCTATATTAATTGCACGTGAGAATTTTGGCTGTGGATCGAGTCGAGAGCATGCCCCATGGGCGATTGAAGATTATGGGTTTAAAGTTATTTTGGCGCCAAGTTTTGCTGATATTTTTTTTAGTAATTGTTTTAAGAATGGATTATTGCCAATTGTTATGCCAAGCCAAATCATCGATGACATATTTGCAGCAATTAAATTAAACACACCTTATACATTAACAATTGATCTTGAAAATCAACATGTCATTTTACCTTCACAAGAAAAAATAAATTTTGAAGTTGATGCATTTAGGAAACATTGCTTGATAAACGGATTGGATGATATTGGATTAACTATGCAACATAGTGAATGCATTAAACAATTTGAAAAAAATTATTATGAAATAAATTCATGGCTACTTTAAATAGAAAGATTTTTTAAAAAATGAAAATTGCAATATTACCTGGTGATGGCATAGGCCCTGAGATTACAAAACAAGCAGTCAATGTATTAAAGGCACTTAATGTTGGAGCTGAGTTAATTGAAGCGCCTATTGGCGGTGCTGGGTATGATAAATTTGGAGATCCTCTTCCAGATTCAACACTTGATTTAGCATTAAATTCAGATGCAATTCTACTGGGAGCTGTGGGTGATTGGAAATACGATACTTTGCCTAGAGAAAAAAGACCAGAACGTGGGTTACTTCGCGTCAGAAAAGAATTGAATTTATTTGCTAATCTTAGGCCTGCTATATTATATCCTGAGCTTGTAAGCGCTTCCACACTTAAACCAGACATTGTATCTAATCTCGATATTATGATTGTCAGAGAGCTTACAGGTGATATTTACTTTGGTGAGCCGCGTGGCATTCATACAAATGAAGAAGGCGAAAAAGAAGGCATTAACACGATGCGTTACGCAGTGTCTGAAATTGAACGCATTGCCCATGTGGCATTTAAAATTGCAATGAGGCGTTCTAAAAAATTATGTTCTGTTGATAAAGCAAATGTTCTTGAAACTACGGAATTATGGCGTCAAGTGATGGTAGAAATTTCAAAAAAATATCCAGAGGTTGAATTGACACATATGTATGTCGATAACGCTGCTATGCAACTTATCAAAAATCCAAAACAGTTTGATGTATTAGTAACGGGCAATATTTTTGGAGATATTCTATCTGACGAGGCTTCTATGTTGACTGGTTCAATTGGGATGTTGCCATCAGCATCCTTAGATAGCCATAATAAAGGTATGTATGAACCTAGCCATGGTTCTGCACCCGATATTGCTGGTAAAGATATTGCGAATCCGCTCGCTACGATTTTATCTTTAGCCATGATGTTTAGATATACCTTTAGTGATGAGAAGAACGCGAACAAAATTGAATCAGCAATTAAAAAAACTTTAAGCCAGGGTTATCGAACAGCAGATATTTACTCGACTGGAGATAAGAAAATTACTTGTAGTCAAATGGGCGAAGCCGTGATCGCATCGCTAGCTAATTAAAGAATAGGATATTTATGATGCGTGTTGGTTTTGTTGGCTGGAGGGGTATGGTAGGTTCAGTACTCATGCAGAGAATGCAAGAGGAAAATGATTTTAGAGATATTCATTCAACTTTTTTTTCTACTTTACAAGCAGGAAATCCTGCACCTCAATATGTAGGAACTGATTCATTATTACAAGATGCGCGTGATATTAAAGTCCTCATGGAGATGGACGTTATTCTTTCATGTCATGGAGGAGACTACACTTCTGATATTTATCCTAAGTTAAGAATTGCTGGATGGCAGGGCCATTGGGTTGACGCAGCATCGACACTTAGGATGGAAAAAGATGCAGTCATTATTTTAGACCCTCTTAATAGCGATCTTATTGAAGAGGCATTTAAAAAAGGTAATAAAAATTGGATTGGTGGAAATTGCACTGTGTCGTTAATGTTATTAGCGCTTGACGGACTTTTTAAAAAAGAGCTTATTGAGTGGGTTTCATCGATGACCTATCAGGCAGCAAGTGGAGCGGGCGCTCAAAATATGAGAGAACTTATTTCTCAGATGGGAGTCATTTATGATCACGTAAAACCTTTGATTGAAGATTCTAAAGTATCTATTTTAGAGATTGATCAAAATGTTTCATCAACTCTCAGCTTGAAAGATTTCCCAATAGAAAATTTTGGTGTGCCTTTAGCGGGGAGCCTTATACCTTGGATAGATAAAGACCTAAATAATGGGCAAAGCAAAGAGGAATGGAAGGGCTCTGCCGAGGTAAATAAAATTTTAGGAAGAGTAGGCCATCCAGTCGTGATTGAAGGTTTATGCGTTCGTGTAGGTGTAATGCGCTGCCATAGCCAAGCATTAACAATTAAATTAAAAAAGAATATATCTCTCGAAGAAATTAATCAAATTGTTGGGGGCGCTAATGCATGGGTTAAATTAATACCAAATGAGCGTGAGAGTTCAATAAAAGAATTAAGTCCTGCGGCAGTATCTGGAAAGCTTTCAATACCTATAGGAAGAATTCGAAAGCTCAATATGGGGCCTGAATATATTTCTGCTTTTACTGTAGGCGATCAGCTTCTTTGGGGCGCTGCAGAACCACTTAGAAGAATTTTAAGAATACTTATTAAATCTATTTAAATGGAATCTGTGAAACAGATGGTTAAAAAATTATTTTTTATATGTTTATTATTGTTTCCGTTTATTGGTCATTCATTTCAATTAGGGAAAATTATAGTAAGTTCTTCGCAGGGCCAGCTATTCAATGCAGAAATTGAAATGATGTTAGCGCCCAGCGAAGATACATCAAAGCTATTAACATCAATAGCTTCGAAAGAAAATTATGATGCACAAGGTATTGAACGTTTAGCGATTCATAACAATATTACTGTTGAATTACAAAAAAATGAAAAAGGCTTAACTGTTCTAAAGTTAAAAAGTACTCAGCCCGTATTAGACCCATTTTTAGATTTACTTGTACAAGTTGATTCAAGTAAAGGTAGGAATTACCGTGAATATACAGTGCTTCTTGATCCGCCAGAAATGCCTATTATTCAACAAGAAAAAATTGTTGCTGTAGATAAGAAAAACTCAATTTCAACTATTGAGACTAAAGACATTGCTGAAAATATTGATAAAAATAAAAGTTCTATCGTCAAGGATATAAAAAATACTCCTAACACTACTGAAAAAGTTAATTTGACTGAAATTGCATCTAAATCTATCACTGTAAAATCAAATGACACAATTTACAAAATAGCTCGAGAAAATAAAATACCTGGAATTACAACAGAACAGATGGTAGTCGCCATATTTAATCTTAATGAACTTGCTTTTGTGAATAAAAATATTAACAGAGTGGAAATTGGCCAAAAAATTGTGCTTCCCACCAAAGATGATTTTTTAAAGTTATCTCATGCACAAGCTATAGCTGAAATAAAGATTCAAACTAATCAATGGAATCAATTTAGTGATATAGAAGCAGAAAGTGTTGTGCTTTCCCCTAAAAAAAATAATATAAAAGATAACGATGAAATAACATTGCAAACAATCATTCAAAATCCTGTTACTAGCAAATCGCCACGAATTAAATTAACTGGAGATTTATTAAATGATAAAAATAGCAAAGACGTTGTTCAAAAAGAAATTAATCAGATTAATGATGACAAAATAGCACTTGAAAAAAACATTAAGGATGCAGAGCAAAAAATTCTAATTCTAGAAAAAGAGCTTGCTGATGCCAAAAAAATATTAGCTTTTTCTAATCAGTCTCTATTCGAACTCCAAGAAAAAGCAAAACAAGTTAATCAAAATAAAGATTCTGTAATTGATACAAAGCCTGATCTTACCTCGCTTATTAGTAAGAATAATGCAAATGAAACTAGTAAAAATGACGTAATAACTTCTTCTGATGCATCATTCAAGTCTTCGATTTCTGATGGCCCAACTAAGGAAGATGAAAAAACAAATGCTCAATTAGAGTCTGATAAAGAACCTAGCAATGTGTCAATATCGTACGAATTATTTATTTTTTTAAGTATTCTATTGGTAATCTTAATTATGCTTTTTATAATCAAAACTAAAAAGCGCCAAGGACAGAGAGATCTAATAAGCTCAATCAATAATGACAATTTAAAAAGATCTCAGATAAGAAGAAATGATAAGCCAGAGATAAAAGAAGAAAAAATAGAGATAAAAATTGACAATTCAGGGGCGAAGCAAGAAATGCCAGATGCAAAAAATGAAACAAGTATCTCTTCTGTTAAAAAAGAGGGTTTATTAGAAGAAATTAATTTATCAGGTATTGAAATTAATTTATCTAGTAAAAATAAAAAGCCATCTAATCTTGATTAGTAAATTTAACGATTAATATCGTGCATGATTTAGTTAAATTCATTGGCATTTTTTGCGCATTATTATTAATCAATAAATACAATTTTAATTTCAATCTTTTTTTGTTTTTTCTCTTTTTTGCAATTTCATTTTATATAAACTTTTCATTATCTAAACTTATTTTTAGATTAAAATTTTTTCTTATTATCACTTTTTTACTTTATTTATTTAATACGCCAGGAGAATATATTATAGTTTGGCGTTATCTTTCCCCAACTTACGAGGGCCTCGTGTTGGGTATTACGCAAATTATGCGACTAATTAATTCAGTTCTTATTATTACTATGATGATTTCTTTTATGAGCTATCAAAAAATTATCGAAACTTTTTATTTAATCATTAAACCATTGCGATTTTTAGGTATTGATGCAAAGCGTTTTGCAGTCCGTCTTTATTTAACAATGGAGTACGTGAAAATCTTTAAATCAAAACATAAGCTACGATTTAACTATAAGGATTTATCTTCATTACTTTTATATTCTTATGACAAGACAAATATTAAGAATACTCATATTGTGATTCAAGAGCGAAAAATTAATTTTTTATCTTTAATGGTTATTTTTATGCTGTTATTAAGTACATTTATTTTAATTTTTTATACCTAATAATATTATGCGAATTGCATTGTGTATTGAATATGATGGCTTCGATTATTCTGGGTGGCAGAAGCAGAGCGATGTGAATTCTATTCAAGGTAAGATAGAAAAGGCTTTAGAAAGTATTGCTTTAGAAAAATTAGACACTTATGCTTCAGGAAGAACTGATACAGGTGTTCATGCACTTTTGCAGATGATTCACTTTGATACTAATATTAGTCGACCCATTTCAGCTTGGGTAAGGGGCGTGAATGCATATCTACCTTTATCTATAAGGGTTTTATGGGCTAAAGAAGTTAATGATACATTCCACGCGCGCTATTCGGCTGCACAACGTCATTATGAATATTTGGTATATAACGCCTCTATTTCATCTGCACTATGGGCGAAGAAAGCTGGGTGGATCCATGATGAGCTTGATCTCCATAAAATGAAAGAAGCTATCCAATACTTTGAAGGCGAGCATGACTTTAGTGCGTTTCGATCTTCAGAATGCCAAGCTAAAAGTCCGGTAAGAACGATGTCTCATGTGTCAATTGAAAATTATTATCCTTTTTATCTTTTTAAGTTTTCGGCGAATGGTTTTTTGCATCATCAAATTAGAAATATGATGGGCGCTATTTTATATATAGGTAAAGGTAATTATCCGAGCCACCATATTAAAGAGTTATTATTATCAAAAGATAGAACAAAATCACCCCCTACATTTTCGCCTGATGGGCTTTATTTGTCTGGCGTTGATTATGATGCACGCTACAATTTTCCATTCATGCGTCGAACCGTTAATATTTTTGACAATAATGATTTAAGCCAAGATCGTTAATCCTTATAATGACTATCTTTCACTTTAAATCGATTTCATATTGAGAACACGCACTAAAATTTGTGGCATTACTCGCTTGGAAGATGCCCAAGCCTCTATTTGTGCAGGCTGTGATGCACTCGGCTTTGTTTTTTATAAAGAAAGCCCACGTTATATTGCTTTAGATACTTTTAAAGCATTAGCCAAAGAACTACCCCCATTTATTACTAAAGTTGGTCTCTTTGTGAATGCTGATCCTTCTTCTATTCAAGAGGTAATTCAATCCAGATTGGTTGATATATTACAGTTTCATGGTGACGAAACTCCTGAGTTTTGCAGACAATTTAGATTCCCTTATATTAAAGCAGTGGCCGTTTCATCTTCAGTCAATTTGTTACAATATGCCAAAGATTTTTATGATACTGAGGCTTTATTGCTTGATACGCCTCATGAATATCTCAAAGGTGGTACGGGTCAAACATTTGATTGGAATTTAATTCCTCATTCACTTTCTAAGCCTATTATATTAGCAGGTGGCCTTAATGTAGATAACGTGAAAGAAGCCATAAAAAAAGTGAAACCTTATGCAGTTGACGTAAGTGGTGGCGTTGAAGAATCTAAAGGTATTAAAAATTCTCTTAAAATTCAAGCATTTATAAAGGAAACTCAAGATGCAACCGTATGATATGCCAGATGAGAAAGGTCATTTTGGTCAATTTGGTGGAGTATTTGTCGCAGAAACCTTGATTGAGGCGCTTGATGAATTAAGAGCGATATATGAAAAATATCGTCATGATCCTGATTTTCTCGCCGAATTTCATCATGATTTAAAGTATTTTGTAGGTCGCCCTAGTCCCATTTATCATGCTAAGAGATGGTCGGATCGAGTAGGGGGCGCTCAGATTTATTTAAAGCGCGAAGATTTAAATCATACAGGCGCACATAAAGTAAATAATACGGTAGGTCAGGCTTTGCTTGCGAAGCGCATGGGCAAACCTCGCATCATCGCTGAAACAGGCGCGGGCCAACATGGTGTTGCAACCGCTACAATTTCAGCACGTTTGGGCCTTGAGTGCGTAGTTTATATGGGGTCTGAAGATGTTAAAAGACAAGCACCTAATGTGTATCGCATGAAACTTCTTGGTGCCACTGTGGTGCCTGTAGAAAGCGGGTCTAAAACTTTAAAAGATGCGCTTAATGAAGCGATGCGAGATTGGGTTACTAATATATCAACAACTTTTTATATCATTGGCACAGTAGCAGGGCCTCATCCTTACCCTATGATGGTACGAGATTTTAATTCAGTCGTAGGGGTGGAATGCAAATCACAAATGAATGAGATGTTAGGCCGTCAACCTGATGTGGTTATGGCTTGCGTTGGGGGTGGTTCGAATGCCATGGGTATTTTTTATCCCTATATTGATTTACCACAGGTTCGATTAATTGGTGTTGAAGCTGCAGGCTATGGCATTGAGACAGGTAAGCA
This sequence comes from Candidatus Methylopumilus sp., assembly GCA_009693175.1. Lineage (GTDB taxonomy): Bacteria > Pseudomonadota > Gammaproteobacteria > Burkholderiales > Methylophilaceae > Methylopumilus. The sequence continues at coordinate 11,051 of SHXT01000005.1, read as the reverse complement.
TGCAGCACCCTTAACAGCAAATAGCCCTATAGGCGTCCTACATGGTAATCGAACTTACTTAATGCAAAATGCAGAAGGTCAAATTATTGAAACACATTCAATTTCAGCAGGTCTTGATTATCCAGGCGTTGGTCCTGAGCATGCTTGGTTAAAAGATATTAAGCGCGCTGAATATGTTGCTGTCACAGACATAGAAGCTTTAGAGGCCTTTCATAATTTATGTCGTACTGAAGGCATTATTCCAGCTCTTGAGAGTAGCCATGCATTAGCTTATGCAGAAAAGCTTGCTAAAACAATGAAGCCAGATCAAGTGATTCTTGTAAATTTATCAGGTCGTGGTGATAAAGATATCAACACTGTCGCTAAAATTTCAAATATTAATTTATAAAATTTATATGTCGAGAATTACAAATATATTTAAAGCACTAAAAGAAAAAAATAAAAAAGCTTTAATCCCTTATATTACTGCAGGTGATCCTCATCCTGATTTAACAGTATCTATGATGCATGCTTTAGTTGAAGCTGGTGCTGACATGATTGAATTGGGTATCCCATTTTCAGACCCGATGGCAGATGGACCTATTATTCAAAGAGCAAGTGAAAGAGCTTTAGCTCACCATGTGAGCCTTTCTCATGTATTTAAGATGGTCAAAATATTCAGGGAAAAAGATGCTCAAACACCTATTATTCTAATGGGCTATGCGAATCCTATTGAAGCAATTGGTGCAGAAGCTTTTGTGGAAAGAGCCAAAGCTTCCGATGTAGATGGCATTATTACTGTGGATTATCCACCTGAAGAATGTATGCAATTTACCAGTCTTCTTAAAGAAAAGAATATTAATAGTATTTTTTTATTATCACCAACGACAGAATTGGATAGAGTAAAATTAATTATCGAACAGACCTCTGGATTTTTATATTATGTTTCACTGAAAGGTGTAACAGGCGCAGCAAATATTGATATTGAACAGGTAAAATCTAGAGTAGCGATGATACGAAAATTAACTAACCTTCCTATTGGCGTAGGTTTTGGTGTAAAGGATGCTGCGACAGCTAAAGAAGTTGCAAAAATTTCTGATGCTATAGTTGTTGGTAGTCGAATAGTTCAGGAAATTGAAAATTCGAATAAAGATAATTTGATTATAAATATTTCAAAGTTAATGAAAGAATTAAGACAGGCTGTTAATTAATTTTAAAGTGAACATATGAGCTGGTTAAAAAATGTTATTCCTCCAAAAATAAAACGTATCGTCGGCAGTGTTTCTAAAAAAAATATTCCCGAAGGTCTTTGGTGTAAATGCCCATCATGTCAGGCAGTACTTTATCGAACAGATCTTGAACAAAATATAGAGGTGTGTCCAAAATGCACTTTTCATCATCGAATTTCAGCGCGAGTACGTTTAGATACTTTACTAGACAAAGAAAAAAGAAAAGAAATTGGTAAGCATATTCAGCCGATTGACCCTCTTAAATTTAATGATACGCAAAGCTATGTGGAACGTATCAAATCTTCACAAAAAGATCTTAATGAAAAAGATGCCATGATTGTTATGCAGGGTTTAATGGATGGAAAGCCTGTAGTAATTGCAGCTTTTGAATTTAAATTCATGGGCGGCTCAATGGGTTCTGTTGTAGGTGAGAAATTTGTGCGTGGTATTCAAACAGCTATCAAAACTAAAGCAGCTTTTATATGCGTATCTGCAAGTGGCGGTGCACGTATGCAAGAGGGATTACTTTCATTAATGCAAATGGCAAAAACAAGTGCTGCACTTACAAAACTTAGCGAAGCTAAATTATCTTATTTTTCGATTTTGACAGATCCAACAATGGGTGGTGTGTCTGCAAGCTTTGCAATGTTAGGAGATGTCATCATTGCAGAGCCTAAAGCTTTGATCGGTTTTGCGGGTCCTCGTGTGATTGAACAAACTGTTCGAGAAAAATTACCCGAAGGATTTCAACGTTCAGAGTTTCTTTTAGCGCATGGTGCAATTGATATGATCGTTGATCGACGAGACATGAAAAAGAAACTTGTTAATTTAATATCTAAATTATCTAAAAATTAATTTAACGCCTTTTAAACCACCAATACAAAACCCTATGAATCTGAATGATTGGTTAGGGTATATTGAATCTACTCATCCCTCGACCATTGATCTTTCGCTCGAACGAATTAAGCTTGTTGCTAAGCGCTTAAATTTAAACATTCCTTTTCCTTTAATTACAGTAGGCGGAACCAATGGCAAAGGATCGACCTGTGCCATTCTCGAGTCTATTTATAAGACAGCTGGATACAAAGTTGGCTGTTATACCTCACCTCATTTTTTATTATTTAATGAACGTATTAAGGTTGATGCACAACCCATTTCTGATCATCTTATTTGTGATGCGCTATTAAAAATTGAGTCTGTTCGAGAGGATGTCTCACTCACTTATTTTGAGTATGGCACGCTTGCAGCCATGATAATTTTTGCGGAAGAATCTATAGATGTAGCTATTTTAGAAATAGGGTTAGGCGGTCGATTAGATGCAGTGAATATTTTTGAACCTGACTGTTCAATTGTCACAACAGTTGATCTTGATCATATGGATTATTTGGGAGAAACTCGCGAAGCGATTGGATTCGAAAAAGCAGGTATTTATCGTGCAAATAAATCTGCTATTTGTGGCGATTTTAATCCGCCAAAATCTCTTATTCAACATGCAGAATCGATTCATGCACCTTTAAAATTAATCGGCAAACATTTTAATTATGAGTTACATCATGATTCATTTGATTTTTTAATAGATTCATCATTTTTAATGAATGTGCCTTTGCCTAATCTGCAGGGTAATTTTCAGATTGCAAATGCTTCCATGGCTTTAATGGCAGTTAAGTCTATTGAGGATAAACTTCCTGTCAATGAAAGTGCAATTCAAAAAGGTATTGCATCTGCTTATTTATTAGGTCGATTCCAAGAAATTCAGAAGAATCCCTCCCTGATTCTTGATGTTGCACATAATCCTCAAGCCGCTCTGTCTCTTAGTCATAATTTAAGAGGGCAACCCATCAAAGGCAAAACAATAGCGGTATTTTCAATACTTGCCGATAAAGATATTTTAGGTGTTGTTCGAGCGCTTTCTAAAGATATTGATGATTGGTATATCTCAATGATTCAACATGAAAGAGCTGCAAGCGTTCAAATGATTGAAGATATGATTAAAAAAATTAATCCATCTTTTCGTGTGATGCAGTTTAAAAACATTCAGAAAGCTTATCAATTTGCATTCAAGAAAGCGTCTGAAAATGATAGAATAATTGTATTCGGTTCTTTTTTTACAGTTGCCGATATTATGAGAATTATGCCTAAGTTATGAATGAAGATAACCCAATTCAGCAACAAGAAGATAAGCTCATTAGCCAAGCCAAGAAGAGGCTTGTCGGTGCATGCGTGATTTTATTAATTCTTCTTATTGCAGCACCCCTCGTTTTAAAAAATCGTAATGAAAAAGATCCCACTGAACCTATTAAAATTACGATGGAAAGCTCCCCTGTTATCAAAGAAAATGCTTCGGATAATGTAAAGCCTAATGAGACTAATCAAAAAAGTGCAGAAGCATCAACTCCTTTACCATCAGCAGAGCCTTTAGCAAAAGCTGAGCCAAAAATAAAATCAGACGAAAAAAAAATGCTAACAACTCAGGTAAATAATCGACTCCATATTCAAATAGGTATTTTTTCTGATAATGAGAAAATTAAATTACTCCAACAAAAAATAAATTCATTAGGTTATCAAACTAAAACTGAAACGGTAAAAGTAGGCGCTGTCGGTAAAATTCGCTTAATAACAGATGAGTTTAAAACGGAATCGCTAGCCAAAGAGGCTTTGTTTAAATTTAAAAATGCAGGCGTGCCTGGCATACTTAAGAAGATTAATTCATGACATTTATTGATTATGGTTTTTTCATCATCACCATAATCTCTTCTTTTCTAGGTTGTTATCGTGGTTTTGTACGTGAATTATTTTCAATCATTGCTTGGAGCTTTGCTTTTTATTTAGCACATTCTTTTTCATCTGTAATATCAGCAAAACTTTTGTGGATTGATACGGATACAATTCGCAATCTAACAGCTTACCTAGTAATTTTTTTAAGTACTCTTGTAATTTCAATGGGCGTAATTGCTGTATTAAATAAATTTATTAAATACACTGGCCTCACGTTACCTAATATTTTTATGGGAGGGTTATTTGGTCTAGTCCGGGCTTTGCTGATTGCTCTGGTGTGTAATCTTGTGATTCATTCCACATCCTTTGAAAAAAATTCAGCATGGCAAGATGCTTTAATTAAACCCTATTTTGAATCTTTTGCAGCAAAGGCAAGTGTTTATTTGCCACTAGATATAGTTAAGCATGTAAAATATTCACAATAAACTTATTTTTAAGGCGCTGAAATGTGTGGAATCCTTGGAATCGTCGGTAAAAAACCTGTTAATCAGCTTCTTTACGACGGTCTATTAGTTCTTCAACATCGCGGTCAAGATGCTGCTGGCATTGTTACATGTGATGGCAACACTTTCTTTATGCATAAAAATAACGGGCTTGTGAAAGATGTTTTCCATACCCGTCACATGTTAAATCTTTTTGGCAATGCGGGCATTGCGCATGTCCGATATCCCACAGCGGGCTCTTCATCAGCTGCCGAAGCTCAACCTTTTTATGTTAATTCACCGTTTGGTATTGTATTGGGTCACAACGGTAATTTGACGAATGCTGACAAGCTTAAGGAAGATATCTTTAGGCAAGATTTGCGTCATATTAATACTACTTCAGATTCAGAAGTTTTACTTAATGTACTAGCACATGAAATTGAAGCGTCTTCAAGGAATAGCGTGCTAAATAGCGATGTTGTTTTTGATGCTGTCACTTCACTGCATAAGCGATGTAAGGGTGCTTATGCGGTAGTTTCCATGATTGCCAATTTCGGTTTACTTGCGTTTAGAGATCCTCATGGTATTAGACCACTTGTGATTGGGAAGCATGAGAGTCCTCAAGGTGTTGAATATATGGTGGCATCTGAAAGTGTTGCGCTCGATGTGTTAGGTTTTAAATTAGTCAGAGATGTTGAGCCAGGTGAAGCTGTATTTATTGATATGAATGGGAATTTTTACTCCAAACAATGTGCCAAAGCTCCCAACCATCATCCTTGTATATTTGAGTATGTATATCTTGCAAGACCTGATTCTGTGATTGATGGTATTTCTGTATATCAAACGCGACTTAATATGGGTAAAAGCTTGGCTAAAAAAATAAAAAAAGAATGGGCCCGTTTAGATATTGATGTGGTTATTCCAATTCCTGATACCAGCCGTCCCAGCGCCTTGCAATTGGCACTTGAATTAGGTCTCGATTATCGTGAAGGTTTTATTAAGAATAGATATATTGGCCGCACTTTCATTATGCCAGGCCAAGCTTTAAGAAAAAAATCAGTCCGTCAAAAATTAAATCCTATTAAAATTGAATTTCAAGGCAAGAATGTGTTGTTGGTTGATGACTCGATTGTGCGAGGTACAACCTCTAAAGAAATCGTTCAGATGGCAAGGGAAGCAGGTGCTAAAAAAGTATACTTAGTTTCAGCAGCTCCACCCGTTAGATTCCCTAACGTATATGGTATTGATATGCCATCTCGTTCAGAGTTATTAGCACCGAACAAAACAGACGAAGAAATTCGTTTAGAAATTGGTGCAGATGAACTTATCTATCAAGACCTCGATGCACTTATTGAAAATATTGCGTCCATTAATCCAAAACTTAAAACATTTGACGCTTCTTGTTTTGATGGCAAATACATCACAGGTGATATCGATGAGCATTATTTAAAAAACATTGAGACGATTCGTGCAGATTCTAATAAATCTGATAACCCTTCAAACGCAAGCACACAGATGGATTTAAATTTAATTAATAATGAAGAAGAAGCTGCTTAGCATTAAAGCGGTTCTTGACGTATTTTTTTTATTGTGCATAATTCAAGTTGCGCTGATTTGAGTCATGTATTTATTTCTCAGCTTGCGGGCGCATTAAAAACACAGCTAAAGCGAGGTCTGTCCCGTTTTAGCTTTTTATAAAACGGGGTTTTTTACGCCCAAAAAATAGGTAACAGACTATGAATAATGATCTATGGAAATTTGATACACAAGCTATTCGAGCAGGATCATTGCAATCAGAATTTGGTGAAAATTCTGAGGCAATTTTTTTAACCTCTAGCTATGTATTTGAATCATCAGCCCAAGCTGCAGCAAGATTCGCAGGCACTGAGCCCGGCAACATCTACTCACGCTTTACTAATCCGACTGTCACAATGTTTCAAGATAGGCTTGCGACTCTTGAAAGTAGTGAATCCTGTGTAGCTACATCAAGCGGTATGTCAGCTATTTTGGCATCTATTATGGGCTTATGTTCTACTGGGGATCATATTGTTGCATCTCGAAGTATTTTTGGTACGACCGTTCAACTCTTTAGCAATATTCTAAAACGCTGGGGGCTTGAAGTTACTTTTGTATCGCTTACCAATCTCAACGAATGGGAAGATGCAGTCCAAAAAAATACAAAACTTTTTTTTGTGGAAACACCTTCAAACCCTCTGACTGAAGTGATTGACATTGCAGCACTTTCAAAGATTGCACATAGGAAAGATATTAAGCTTATTGTAGATAATTGTTTTTGTTCGCCTGCTTTACAAAAACCATTATTGTTAGGGGCTGATATTATTATTCATTCCGCAACCAAATATATTGATGGCCAAGGCCGTTGTCTTGGAGGTGCTGTATTGGCAGATAAAAAAACGATAGAGCCTATATACCAGTTCTTGAGATCTGCAGGTCCCGCCATGAGCGCATTTAATGCCTGGATTTTCTTAAAAGGTTTAGAAACATTATCCATTCGTATGGATGCACATTCAAAAAATGCGCTTCATTTGGCATCTTGGCTTGAATCGCAACCTCAGATAGATCGTGTTTATTACCCTGGACTGGCTTCACATCCGCAGCATCAACTTGCTTTAAAACAGCAAAAAACAGGGGGTGCAATTGTATCGTTTGAGGTTAAAGGCGGGCAAAAAGAGGCATGGCGTTTAATTGATTCGACAAAATTAATCTCTATTACAGCCAATTTGGGCGATGTTAAATCATCTATTACGCATCCAGTAACAACGACACACTCAAGAGTAAGCCCGGAGGAACGTCGAAAAGCTGGTATTAAAGATAACCTTGTAAGAATCGCAGTAGGTTTAGAGGATATAGAGGATCTAAAAGCTGATTTGTCTAGTCTTTCGCGTTAAAAAATACCTTTAGTAGGGCGCTAATAGAGTCCTGCTACATGCTAAAATTTAAGTAGTTTTCTACTTAAATTATCGATCTAAATCCTATGAATCAATTTGCCAAAGAAATCATCCCAATTAGCCTTGAAGATGAGATGAAACGCTCTTATCTCGACTACGCCATGAGCGTAATTGTCGGGCGTGCACTTCCAGATGTGAGAGACGGTTTAAAGCCTGTTCATCGTCGAGTGCTTTTCGCGATGCATGAACTTAATAATGACTTTAATAAGCCGTATAAAAAATCTGCGCGTATTGTTGGTGATGTGATCGGTAAATACCACCCGCATGGCGATACAGCTGTGTATGACACGATCGTTCGTATGGCACAAGATTTTAGTTTGCGTTATATGCTCGTAGATGGGCAAGGCAACTTTGGTTCAGTGGATGGCGATAACGCAGCTGCGATGCGATATACCGAAATTCGTATGTCGAAAATTGCACATGAACTATTAGAAGATATCGACAAGGAAACGGTTGATTTTGGTCCGAATTATGATGGTTCAGAACAAGAACCTCTCATTATGCCGGCTCGCATTCCGAATTTACTTATCAATGGCAGCTCAGGCATTGCGGTCGGGATGGCAACAAATATTCCACCTCACAATTTAAATGAAGTTATTGAGGCTTGTTTATTATTATTAGAAAAACCTGAATCCTCTATTGATGCATTAATTAAATTAATTCCAGCACCCGACTTTCCAACTGCCGGTATTATTCATGGCACCTCTGGCGTTAAAGAAGGTTATCGAACAGGCCGAGGTCGAGTGGTTATGCGCGGCAGAACACACGTTGAGAATTTAGATAAAGGCAATCGTGAAGCACTGATCGTAGATGAATTACCTTATCAGGTAAATAAAAAAACATTCATCGAAAAAATTGCAGAACTCGTGAATGATAAAAAAATTGAAGGTATTTCAGATCTAAGAGATGAGTCTGATAAGTCAGGTATGCGTGTTGTGATTGAGTTAAAGCGAGGTGAGAATCCCGATGTCATATTAAATAATCTTTATAAACAAACGCAGTTGCAAGATAGTTTTGGTATGAACATGGTGGCGCTCATTGACGGTCAACCAAAACTTCTTAACTTAAAACAAATTCTTGATGCTTTCTTAAGGCATCGTCGTGAAGTGATTACGAGAAGAACTGTCTTTGAATTGAGAAAGGCACGTGAAAGAGGTCATATCTTAGAAGGCTTAGCTGTTGCATTAGCGAATGTTGACGAGATGATTAAAATTATTAAAGCTGTACCGACACCGCCTGATGCTAAGCGTGAGTTAATCTCACGCACTTGGAAATCTAGTGTAGTTGAAAATATGTTGAGTGGCGCATCAATGGAATTTTCTAGACCAGAAGGACTTGCAAAAGAGTTTGGTTTAAGCATATCAGGATATAAATTGTCTGATGTTCAAGCGCAAGAAATTCTTCAATTAAGATTACAACGCCTCACAGGTCTTGAGCAAGAAAAGATTGTTAATGAATATAAAGAAATTATGGATGTGATCACAGATCTTCTTGATATTTTAGCAACCGCATTAAGAGTGACTTCAATTATTGCTGAAGAATTAATAGCGATTAAAGAGCAATATGGTGATAAACGTCGAAGTGAGATTGTCGAAAATGCACTCGACTTATCAACCGAAGATTTAATTACACCAGAAGATGTTGTTGTGACCCTTTCACATACAGGTTACATCAAGTCACAAGTGCTAGATGAATATAGAGCTCAGAAACGCGGAGGCAGAGGTAAGCAGGCCGCAACTACAAAAGATGATGATTTCATCGATAAAATGTTTGTTGTGAACACGCATGACAATATTTTATGTTTCTCAAGTCGCGGACAAGTATACTGGTTAAAAGCATATGAAGTGCCTCAGGGCAGTCGCACAAGTCGTGGCAAGCCAATTGTTAATCTTTTCCCATTGCAAGAAGGTGAAAAAATTAATGCCATCTTACCTGTGAAAGAATTTGATGATAAACACTATGTATTTATGGCAACCGCATTAGGTACCGTTAAAAAAACACCACTTACTGATTTCTCTAATCCACGTAAGTCGGGCATCATTGCGATCAATTTAGATGATGATGATTTTTTAATTGGTGCAGAAATGACTGATGGCGTGAACGATATTGTGCTTGTATCCAATGGTGGAAAAGCCGTTTGGTTTGACGAAGAGGATGTAAGAAGTATGGGTAGAAATACTCGGGGTGTTCGAGGTATGAAACTTCGAGAAGGCCAACGCGTACTATCACTTCTCATTGCAACAGATGATCAGCAATCAATGCTAGTAGCAACTGAAAATGGTTATGGAAAGCGAACAGTATTGTCTGATTTTAGACATTCAGGCAGAGCCACTCAAGGTGTTAAAGCTATTCAAGTGAGCGATCGTAATGGACTTGTGGTAGCCGCAAAACTTGTGAATGATGAAGATGAGATTATGTTAATTACCACAGGTGGTGTTCTTATTCGAACGCGTGTGAGTGAGATTCGTGAATTAGGCCGTGCTACACAAGGCGTGACTTTAATCAATTTAGGTGAAAACGAAAAATTATCAGGCCTCGAAAAAATCGTAGAGGCGGATGATGGTTTAGAAGATTAGTTTAATTTATAATGAAATGTACTTATAACTTTTCGGCAGGGCCTGCAGTATTGCCTAAGTCAGTGATGCTTCGAGCACAAGCTGAGATGATTGATTGGCATGGATCCGGAATGTCTGTCATGGAAATGTCTCATCGTGGCAAACAATTTATGTCGATTATTGAAAAAGTTGAAAGTGATTTTAGATCGCTATTCAATGTACCTCATAATTACAAAGTGCTATTTCTTCAAGGTGGTGCGATTGCTCAAAATTCGATGGTGCCACTTAATCTATTAAATGGAAAGAAAGCTCACTATGTTTTAAGTGGTTACTGGTCTAAACGTTCTTATCAAGATGCTTTACCATTTGGCGAAATGTCAATTGCGGCTTCTTCTGAATCGATCGGCTATGTAAAAGCGCCTGAGTTTTGCGATTGGAAGTTTGATTCTGCATCATCTTATGTGCATTTTTGCTCAAATGAAACCATTCATGGTATTGAGTACTTATCAATGCCATCGATCAAATCAGTTCCAGTGGTAGTAGATATGTCATCACATATCCTTTCAAGACCAGTCGATATTAGTCAATTCGGTGTAATTTATGCGGGTGCTCAAAAAAATATTGGACCTGCAGGTTTAACTATTGTGATTGTGAGAGATGATTTATTAGATGTTGCTTCCCCAATGACACCCTCTGTATTTCATTGGAAAACACAGGTGGAGAATCAGTCTATGATTAATACACCGACTACTTATAGTATTTATATGGCTGGTCTTGTTTTTGAATGGTTGATTGAACTTGGCGGTTTAAAAGCAATCGAAAAACAAAATATTGAAAAAGCTAAATTGTTGTATGACTATATTGACTCAACTGATTTTTATTCAAACTCAATTGATGTTTCAAATCGTTCACGCATGAATGTAACATTTAGAACTCATGATGAAAATTTAGATGCAACTTTTGTAACAGGTGCCCAAAATTTAGGTATGATCGGTTTAAAAGGGCATCGTCTTGCCGGGGGCATTAGAGCTTCGATCTATAATGCAATGCCTATTGAAGGCATTCAGGCTCTTTTGGATTGCATGAAAGACTTTGAAAAATCACATTAATATTATGACAGAT
>SHXT01000004.1 GCA_009693175.1 Candidatus Methylopumilus sp. | reverse complement strand
AAAAAAAGGAGGCTAGAAGCCTCCTTTTAAAAATTAATATTTTTTATACTGCTCCTGAACCAGATTTAGCAATTTCAACAAACTTAGCAAAAGCTGCTTTGTCGAATACTGCCATATCTGCTAATACCTTACGATCGACTTCAACTGAAGCTTTCTTAAGGCCATTCATGAAACGGCTATAGGTAAGACCACATTCACGAGATGCTGCGTTAATACGCGCAATCCATAGCGCTCTAAATTGACGTTTTTTCTGACGACGGTCACGATATGCATACTGACCAGCTTTCATTACCGCTTGTTTAGCTATACGGTATACGTTTTTACGACGACCGCGATAACCTTTAGCAAGGGCTAAAACTTTTTTATGTTTGGCTCTAGCGGTGACACCACGTTTGACTCTAGGCATATTATTCCCCTTATTGAGTTGGCATCATCGCGCGAACGCGTTTGATATCGGTTGCTGAAATGAGGACTGTGCCTCTAAGATTACGTTTTTGTTTGGTTGTTTTTTTAGTCAAGATATGACGTAAATGAGAACGTGTTCTCTTTACCATACCGCTTCCTAAAAACTTGAAGCGCTTTTTAGCACCACTTTTTGTTTTCATTTTTGGCATTTTTATCTCCTATAGATATTAAGAGTGCTTAGGCATGCCGTTTAAGCCGTATCACTCAGAAACTTTTGCTTCAGTGGCAGTAACTTTTGCTTTTGACTTTTTCTGCGGAGTCAAAACCATCACCATTTGTCGACCTTCCATTTTAGGAAACTGCTCGACCACTGCGTAATCAATTAAATCTTTTTCAACACGCTTTAAAATTGCTAAACCGTATTCTTGATGCGTAATTTCTCGACCTCTAAAACGTAACGTAATTTTTGTTTTGTCACCGTCTGTAAGGAACCCAATGAGGTTTCGTATTTTGATATTGTAATCACCATCATCTGTTCCTGGTCTAAACTTCACTTCTTTAATTTTGACCTGCTTTTGTTTTAAGCGGGTTTCGTGTTGCTTTTTACTTTCTGCATATTTAAATTTTCCGTAATCGAGTAGCCGACATACGGGGGGTAAAGCTTGCGGAGCAATTTCCACTAAATCAATATCTACTTCTTCTGCCTTTGCAAATGCCTCGGCTAGTGTTACTATGCCAAGCGCTTCGCCGTTTACGCCAATTAATCGAATTTCAGGAGCGATAATGTCCCCATTGATTCTGACTTCCTTCTCTTGAGCGATAACAAATCCCCTATAAATATAAAAGAAAAACCGCGCTACCTTTGACTAGACTTTAGTTTGAACTTCCTGATTTAATCGATCAATCAATGACTTAATCGATATAGATCCTAAGTCTTCGCCTTTTCGGGTTCGCACGGCAACTTGCCCAGCTTCCATTTCCTTTTCCCCTACAATTAAGAGATAAGGAATTTTCTGTAAGCTATGTTCTCGTATTTTATAGGTTATTTTCTCATTTCTCAAGTCAGAATCGCATCGAATGTGGTTTTTCTTGAGTTCATCCATGACTTTTGAGGCGTATCCCGCGTGTGCATCGGCAATATTAAGGATAACCGCTTGAGTAGGCGCGAGCCAAAGAGGCATGGCACCTGAGTAATGCTCAATCAGAATCCCAATAAATCGCTCCATAGATCCTACAATAGCCCGATGAAGCATCACAGGATGCTTGCGGCTATTGTCTTCAGTCACATATTCAGCCCCTAAGCGCTCTGGTAGGTTAAAGTCAAGTTGAATCGTACCGCATTGCCATAGTCGGCCAAGACTGTCTTTGAGAGTAAATTCGATTTTAGGGCCATAAAAAGCGCCCTCGCCAGGCTGCAGGTCAAATTTGAGCTTATTTTCAATTAAAGCAGTTTTAAGGGATGATTCGGCTTTATCCCAAGTTTCATCTGGCCCTAAGCGCTTTTCAGGTCGGGTAGATAGCTTTACTAAAACATCTTTAAATCCAAAATCTTGATATGCCTGATAAAGCATGACAATAAATTGAGCAACTTCATCCTTAATCTGCTCTTCAGTACAAAAAATATGCGCATCATCCTGTGTAAATCCTCGCACGCGCATCAAACCATGCAGCGCACCTGAGGGTTCATTACGATGACATGAGCCGAACTCCGCAAGCCTTAAAGGAAGATCGCGATAACTATGAAGCGCATGATTAAAGATCTGAATATGACCAGGACAATTCATAGGCTTGACTGCGTAATCTCTATTTTCAGATGAAGTGGTAAACATGTTTTCACGATAATTTTGCCAATGCCCTGACTTTTCCCATAATGTTTTATCTATCACGGTCGGTGTTTTCACTTCTTGATATCCAAAATCTAAAAACATTTTTCGCATGTAGTGTTCAACTTCTTGCCAGATTGACCAGCCTTTCGGGTGCCAAAACACCATGCCTGGTGCTTCATCTTGCATATGAAATAAATCAAGTTGCTTACCTAGTTTTCGATGATCACGCTTCTCTGCTTCTTCAAGCATAAAAAGATAACTTTGTAAGTCTTCTTTATTTGTCCAAGCAGTGCCATAGATTCTTTGTAACATTTCATTTTTAGAATCTCCCCGCCAATAAGCGCCAGCGACTTTCATCAATTTAAATATTTTTAATTTACCAGTAGAAGGAGCATGAGGACCTCGACAAAGATCTGTAAATTCGCCTTCGGAATATAAAGAAACTTCCTCGTCTACTGGAATAGATTCAATAATTTCAGCTTTGTAATTTTCTTTAATAGATTTGAAATATTTCACCGCATCGTTACGCGGCATTGTTTTTCGAATAACTGGCAAATCACGATTTGCAATCTCAGTCATTTTCTTTTCAATTTTTTCTAAATCTTCTGGTGTAAAAGGACGTGTATATGAAAAATCATAATAAAAACCATGTTCAATCACAGGGCCTATCGTCACTTGAGCATCTGGAAATAATTCTTTGACTGCGTAAGCTAAAAGATGCGCTGTTGAATGCCGGATGACTTCAAGTCCTTCTGGATTTTTATCTGTAATGATTGCAACATCACTATCTTTAGAAATCACAAATGAAAGATCAACAAGTTGATCATTAACTTTTCCAGCAAGTGCAGCACGCGCTAATCCAGCACCGATATTTTGCGCAACTTCAGCAACAGTGACATGAGTATCAAATTGTCTCTTGGACCCGTCTGGTAATCTTATTTCAGGCATAGTTGAATTGAATAATTAGTATTGCATCATTTTATAAGCTTTTCTGTCTTCTTGATAGCTTAGTAATGCTCTTTAGCTTAGTAATGCTCTTTAGGTTATTATGAGATTATTAATACTCTTCAAATATATCTAAAATTAAAAAATGAATAATCTTCCAAATGAAATTAATTCATTTAGATCTCGTTTACGTATGATATCTAAGTATTGGAAAATGGCATCACCAAATGGCACTGGAAAATACTGGGACATTTATTCTAAAAATATTTCTAGGCAGGTTGAAATTGAAATGGGTGATATAAATTCACATCTTTGGTCTTTAGCCATGGTATTTTCTGGGGGTGCTGAATATCCACCAACCCCAAGATTTCGTAGTATTCTTATTCAACCTCTAAGATATATAAATGCACTTCTTCGCATACTTCCTAATCCATTTGGCTTATTAAATTTATTTTGGAAATTATATTACTTCCTGTCTCGTTTCATAATTGAAGGGGATTTAATCAAAAATAGAAATAAAATACTCTTGGAATATGGCGAAGCGTTATTTATTAAAGAATTTAAAAAATATGATATATCTTCTCCTGAAATTATGGGTGACTCAAGAGAACAACTAAATTCAGGTCGATGGTTATCATTTACAACTCTTAGAAATTTTAATGTTTTTCTTCAAATATTAAATTCTAAATACCGCTACTCAGCTGTATTAGAAATTGGTGCTGGAATTGGAGAGCTTGCACGAATTTTTTTATCTACACAAACTACGCAACGTTATATCATTGTGGATATTCCTCCAGCAATAGCATTTTCTGAAAGATATTTAGAAAAAAGTCTTGGGAAAAATGTTATCGATTACTTTGATCCAAATCGAACCAAATTAAATACGGCCAAAAAAGTACACTTTCTTACTCCAAATCAAATCCATTTAGCAGGATATTTTAATTTAGGAATTAATGTTGCTTCTTTTGGTGAAATGAATAGATTAATTGTTGAAAATTATATTTTTCAATTAAAAAATAATGGATTTGATGAATTTTTTAGCTATAATCAGCATTTAAAGAAATCTAATTCAAAAGAAACAATCGGTGAACGAGAATACACTAGCTGGTTCGGTCCAGAATTTGAAGTATACGAAAATTGGAATGCTTATAGCGAGGTTCCATATACAAACCCCATACCTCATAGCAAAGGACGGCAAGGGTATCAAATTTTGCGGTTTCGTAAGGCCAAAGGCCTTAAAAATTAAAGATTACTAAACTAGATAAATTTATGTTAGCTACTTACCAATATTTTGGTAGGCACGATTGGACTCGAACCAACGACCCCCACCATGTCAAGGTGGTGCTCTAACCAGCTGAGCTACGCGCCTAAAGAATTTAAGTAGATGGATTCTATCCTATTGAAGAACCCTAATCAATCATCGCTTCGTAACCACGCATAAAATCAGGGTACTTTAATATAAATCCCGTCTTATCTACCAAAACAGATTTAAGTTGTTTTCCACCTTCTAACATAGGTACTTCAATTTCATCGATAGGCAATTGCATACGATTTCTAATCCAAGTCAGTACATCATATTGCTTAGTAGGCACACCATCTGTCACAAGATAAAGTGATGCAATAGATTCATCATGAACCAAACGTTTTATCAAGAACACAATGAAGGCGGCGCCATCTTCCTCATGAATTCTATTTGACCAATTGTTAGTTGCAGGCCAATTCCCAGGGTTTGATTGTGCTAATTGAATCATGCGTGGTCGATTGGGACCGTATATACCTGAAAATCTTAATATAGTTGCTTTGTCTTTTAATTGAGAAGCAATTATTTCAGTTTCCAGCAAAGCCTCACCACCATAATCAATAGGTTCTGGTATATCTAATTCACTCAAGATACGTGTCGTTTTTTGCCCATATACGCGCGTACTAGAAACAAAGAAAAGATGTCTAAAACTATTTAATTCTAAAATGGCTTTGCAAGTTTGCTGCATCCCTTCAACATAATGTTCTTGATAACTCTCTGGTGATTGAGCATCCGCTGACGCTGTATAAATAATGAAATCAGGTGCTATCGTTTTAATTGCACCAATTGCCTCAGGCTTTAAAATATCTACCTGTGTCATTTCGATCGATGATAGAGATTTTTTTAAACTGCGGCTGAATCCATACATTTTAAATACATTGGAGTCGGAACTTTTTGCGATTGAAAAGCCAAGTTGACCGCAACCTACAATTAAAACTTTAAGAGGTTTTATTTCCAAAGTGTTTTAAAAATAAAACCGGGAAAAGAAAAAACTAAAAATAAAAAGAAGGTCACCGCGTAAAATTCCCAAGCTTGTGATTGAATATGCCCTACTACTCGAAATTCAGTGAACAAAGAAATCATCCCCATCACAAAATAAAGAATAACAATTTCTAATAACGCAAGGAAAAAAGGTTTTTTATGTGATGGAAATTTTTTTACAAAAAGAAATTCATTAAATAGCCATGGAATATTAGCCATCATGATGCTCATCAAAATAAGTATCCATTGTGTCATTCAATTTAAACTCAAAGAGATTGCTTGAGTAGTAGCCTCCATGAATGTATAAGGAACCAACCCAATAATTAATAGAGATAATGCATTTAATGAAAGCACCCATTGAACATCCAAAGATGCTTCAATTTTTCCTTTTACTTTTGGTTCATCAAAATACATAAGCTTAACAATTCTCAAGTAATAAAACATACCTACTAAAACCATCATGACTGCATAAATCACGAAACCCACGAAGCCTGCTTCTAATGCAGCCTGAAGAACCATGAACTTAGCATAGAACCCAATAGTAGGAGGTATCCCAGCCATACTTAACATCACGATGAGCATTAAAAATGCGTACCAAGGACTTCGCTTATTTAACCCTTTAAAATCTTCGATGAGTTCACACTCAAAATTTTTGTTAGACATTATCATTAGAATAGCAAATGAAACAAGCGTCATAAGCATATAGCTTGCTACATAAAATAAACTCGATGCGTACCCATTCAGTGAACCGCTCATTACACCAAAAAGAATAAATCCAATATGAGAGATTGTGGAATAAGCGTACATACGTTTAATATTTTTTTGTGCAATCGCCGTAATATTTCCAATACTAATAGAAAGAACGGCCATGATAAGTAACATTTCTTTCCAATCAATTATCATAGATTGAAGCCCATCAGCTAATAAGCGAATCGTAATTGCAAAAGCCGCTAATTTTGGTACTGAACTAATTAACATTGCAATCGATGAGGGAGCTCCTTCGTAAACATCAGGCACCCACATTTGAAAAGGAACCGCACCTAATTTAAATGCTAATCCTGCTAAAACAAAAACAAGTCCTAATACAAGAATAGAATGATCGGTAGGATGATTAAATAATGTGGTTGAAATGATACCTATATCTAAACTTGAAGTAGCACCATAAATCATAGACATACCATAAAGAAGAAGTCCTGAAGCAAGCGCACCTAAAACAAAATACTTAATTGCAGATTCGGTGGCTTTTTGATTGTCTCGATCAAGCGCTGTAATTGAGTATAGGCATAAAGATAAAAGCTCAAGACCCATATAAACTAAAAGCATATTGTGACTTGAAATCATAATCATCATGCCAAGCAAAGCAAAAAGCACGAGCGCAAAATATTCACCACGATATAAACCACGATCTTTCATATACGATCGGCTGTAGAGAAAAGTAAGAGAAATACCTAAATAACTTATCATTTTTAAAAAATCTGCTAACCCATCTCGCACAAACATATTCGAAAAAGCAAATTGAGTCTCTTCAGCAAAATCTTTCCCTGTTAAATAAGTGCTACCTAATAAAGTAAGTTGAGATAAGCTATAAATTATCCAACGAGAAGATGGTTTAATAAATAAATCTGTCATTAACACAACCATAGCCATTGAAAGCACGAAGATCTCTGGCATGATTAAAGAAAGATCGAATTGAATAAGTTCGTTCATTTATACATCCAGTGGTAACGATGTGATAGGTTGAAAATGAAGTATATGATCTAAGAACTGAACTGTGGCTGCATTCGTCATATCAGTAATTATCTTTGGATAAACCCCTACCGTAATAATAAAGATAGCTAATATAGATAAAATAAAAAAATCACGCCAAGAAATATCTTTGAGTGATTTAATTTTTTCATTGAGCAATTCTCCATAAAATACTCGCTTTACCATCCATAACGAATAAGCGGCTCCAAAAATAAGAGAGCTTGCTGCAATGACTGCAATCCAGAAATTATTTTGCATAGCGCTCATAATCACCATAAATTCACCTACAAAACCAGATGTACCTGGAAGCCCGCAATTCGCCATCGAAAAAAATACAGCGAAAGCTGTAAATATCGGCATAACATGAATAACGCCTCCGTAATCAGCAATCTGTCTTGTATGTAATCTGTCATATAAAATGCCTACGCATAAAAACATAGCTGCCGAAATAAATCCATGAGAAATCATTTGTACATACGCACCTTCAATACCAATCGTATTAAACATAAAAAGACCAAGCGTCACAAAACCCATATGTGATATTGAAGAATAAGCAATAAGCTTTTTCATGTCTTTTTGAACAATGGCTATAAGAGCAATATATAAAATTGCAATGAGTGACAATGTCACCATAAAGTTTTTTAAAAATATAGAAGCTTCTGGTGCAATTGGCATTGCAAAACGAATAAAACTATAAGCACCTAGTTTTAACATTACCGCCGCTAAAATAACTGAGCCTCCTGTAGGGGCTTCAACGTGAGCATCTGGTAACCATGTGTGTAATGGCCACATAGGGATTTTGACTGCAAACGCCATAAATAAAGCCATAAAAATAAAAATCTGCGGATAAAGGCCGAGTCCAGAATTGTAGTAATCAATCACCTCAAATGAATGTGTGTGTAAATATAAATAAATAAATGCTACTAACATTAATAACGAGCCTAGAACGGTATATAAAAAGAATTTGATTGTGGCATAAATTCGATTAGTGCCGCCCCAAATGCCAATAACAAGAAACATAGGAATAAGCATCGCTTCCCAAAAAATATAATAGAGCATTGCATCGAGTGAGCTAAAAACGCCTATCATAAGGCCTGACATAATTAAAAAAGCAGCCATATATTGAGCAACACGATCTTGAACTGATCGCCATGAAGCGATAATGACAATCACTGTCGTAAAACTTGTAAGTAAAATTAAAGGAATTGCAAAACCATCAACACCCAAATGATAATTAATATGAAAAGTTGGGATCCAATGAAAAAATTCTTGAAACTGGAACTGAGTTGTAGAAAAATCAAATGCAGTATAAAGAGGAATGGTAATTAAAAATGCAATAACGCTGCTTGCAAGTGATACCCATTTTGCTTGCGCATCACTCATCGCTGAACTCAATAAAAGGATAATACTACCTAAAATAATAGGTACCCAAATTGAATAACTTAATATATACGTAAAATTCATCTTATATTTTTATAAAGAAAGTTAAGAATAAAAATACGCCAATCACCATAGCAAAAGCATAGTGATAAATATAACCTGATTGAATAATTCGTATTTTTTCTGAGCACTTCCCTACAAATCTAGCGGTGCCATTCACAAACCATCCGTCGATAATTTTTTCATCACCTAACCGCCAAAATCTTTCACCTAAAAAACGACTGCCGTGAGCAAAAAACTTTTCATTAAAAGAATCAAAACCATATTTATTTTCTAAAATAGAATAAATAGTTTGCGTATTTTTAATGATTTGTTTTGGTAAATTTATATTAACCTGATAACAATAATAAGCTAAGGCAACGCCACTTGTCGCAAAGAAAAAAGGTATGCTTAAGATGCTATGCACTGCCATACCAAAAGGTCCATGATAAATTTGATGGAAGTGGTGACTTAAATGTTCCATTGCAGGATGTGCTTCAACATTCAAAAAAATACTTTTTGCAAAAAAACTCCCAAATAAAATAGGTTCAATACTGATATAACCAATCACAACCGAAGGAATTGCAAGAAGTGTGAGCGGTAATGTAATGCTTAAGGCACTTTCATGTGGGTTATCTTTTGGATTAAGGCCATGATGATAATCGTCATTATGAGCAACCGTTTGAAGACGCCATTTTTCTTTGCCGTGAAATACAAGAAAATAAAGCCTAAAAGAGTAAAAGGCAGTAACAAAGACGCCAACAAGCACTGAAAAATAAGCAAAATTACTTCCTGTAATATGTGATAGTTTTACCACTTCAATCAAACTATCTTTAGAATAAAATCCAGAAAATAATGGCGTGCCTATTAATGCTAAAGAACCTATTAAAAACGTGATCCAAGTCACAGGCATATATTTTCTTAAATTGCCCATATTTCGAATATCTTGATCGTGATGCATACCGATGATAACTGAGCCCGCACCTAAAAAAAGAAGCGCTTTAAAAAAAGCATGGGTCATTAAATGGAACATGGCTACAGAATAGGCCGATGCACCTAAAGCCACCGTCATATAGCCTAATTGTGAAAGTGTTGAATATGCAATGACACGTTTAATATCGTTCTGAATAATGCCAAGCAAGCCCATAAATAATGCAGTAATTGCACCAATAATCATGACAAAAGAAAGTGCTGTATCGGATAATTCAAACAAAGGTGACATACGAGAGACCATAAAAATACCAGCAGTCACCATCGTTGCCGCATGAATAAGAGCTGATATAGGAGTGGGTCCTTCCATCGAATCTGGAAGCCATACATGAAGCGGAACTTGTGCAGATTTACCCATAGCACCGATAAATAACAAAACACAAATTACAGTAATGACCTCAACAGGCTGGCCAAATAATTGCATAGTGTGTGCAGTAATAATGCCAACGTTTTTAAATACGGTGGCGTAATCGAGAGATCCCGTCCAATAAAGGATCATTGCAATGCCTAGAATGAATCCAAAATCACCTACTCGATTAACTAAAAAAGCCTTAAGGTTTGCATAAATAGCAGTAGACTTTTGATACCAAAAACCAATAAGAAGATAAGATACAAGTCCTACCGCTTCCCACCCAAAAAAGAGTTGCATAAAGTTATTACTCATCACAAGCATGAGCATTGAAAACGTAAATAAAGAAATGTAACTAAAAAACCTTCGATATCCAGGATCGCCTTTCATGTAACCCATCGTATAGATATGAACCATAAGTGATATAAAGGTCACAACGACCATCATCATGGCCGTTAGATTGTCTATTAAAAATCCAACTTCAAATTGATAACGTCCTGTAGCAAGCCACTGATAAACTGCTTGGTTTACGACAAGACCATCTAATGTTTGATTTAAGGTAAAACACGAAAGAATAAATGCGCCGAACACAGATAAGATAGTAAAACTTGATGCAAAAAATTCTGAGAGCTTTTTACCTAGAATACCTACACAAAAAGATGCTATGAGAGGTAATAAAGGAATAGCTAAATATGAATAAATTGAATTCAAAATATTACCCACTAAGACGATTTAGATCATCGACATTGATTGAGCGAGTATTTCTAAAAATCAAAACGATAATAGCAAGCCCTATCGCAGACTCTGCAGCTGCTATTGTTAGGATAAAAAAAACAAAAATTTGACCGGCGATATCATTTAAATAATAAGAAAAAGCAATGAAATTAATATTAACTGCAAGCAACATAAGCTCGATAGACATTAATAAAATTATAATATTTTTTCGATTAAGAAAAATACCCACCACACTAATGGTAAATAGAATTGCCGCTAAGATAAGATAATGGGATAAACCAATCATTTTCTATCCTTTGTTTTTGACTTCACATATTTCTCTTCTGATTTCATAGCAACCAAACGGACTCGATCTTGACGTTTAATGTTAATTTGATCGGATGAATTTATTTTCTTACTATCTTTACGATCACGAAGTGTTAATGCAATTGCCGAAACGATAGCAATTAATAATACGACTGAGGCTAATTCAAATGGAAGTACATAAGTAGAATATAAAGTATTGCCTATAACTTCTGTGTTAGAAATGCTTTTTAATGAATCATCTACAGGAGAAAGATTGAATTCTTTTGTTTTAAAGACTAATACCATTTCAACCATCATAAGAAGCCCTATAAAGCCTGCCATCGGTAAATAATCCCAAAAACCTTCTCTTAATTTATCAAGATTAATATCAAGCATCATGACCACAAAAAGAAATAGAACCATCACTGCACCCACATAAACAAGCACCAATACAATCGCTAAAAATTCAGCCTGTAAAAGAAGCCAAATACCTGCTGCATTAAAAAATGCTAATACTAATGAAAGTGCAGCAGTCACAGGATTCCTCGATGTAATAACGCTTAAACCGGAAGCCACCAAAACAAAAGATAAGGCGTAAAATACAAAATCTTTAAATTCAATCATGAATTAACGATACCTCTCATCCTGAGCGCGATCTTCAGCAATCTGTTTTTCATGTTTATCACCCACTGCAAGTAACATTTCTTTTGTATAAATTAAATCGCCTCGTGACTCGCCGTGGTAATCAAAAATTCTTGTTTCAACAATTGCATCTACAGGGCAAGATTCTTCACAAAAACCACAGAAAATACATTTTGTAAGATCAATATCGTATCGCGTAGTACGTCTTGTTTTGTCTTCTCGCTCTTCGGATTCGATTGTAATTGCCATAGCAGGACATACAGCCTCACATAACTTACATGCAATACAACGCTCTTCTCCATTTGCGTAGCGACGAAGTGCAAGAAGACCTCTAAAACGATTTGATTGAGGTGTTTTTTCTTCTGGGTATTGCACTGTTATTTTTCTTGCGAAAAAATAACGTGCTGTAAGAAGCATGCCTTTAAGGAGCTCCAAAAGCATCAAACTCAATAAAAATTGTTTAATTTTTTTAATCATTTAGTGAAATAAATATCCCCATGAGGTTTGCATCATTCCGCCAATGAATACAATCCAAAGAATTGTAATTGGAATAAAAATTTTCCAGCCTAATCTCATAATTTGATCATAACGATATCGAGGAAAGGTTGCTCTAAACCATAAAAAACAAAATAACAAAAAAGCAACTTTAATCAGTAGCCATAAAAAGCTATCTGGAATAAATGGAATGGGTGATAACCAGCCACCTAAAAACATTAAAGCAGCGAGCATGGATACTAAAATCATATTTGCATATTCAGCAAGAAAAAATATTGCAAAAGCCATACCTGAATATTCCACATGAAAGCCTGCTACGATTTCTGACTCACCTTCAGCTACATCAAATGGTGCGCGATTTGTTTCTGCCACAGCGCTAATAAAATAAATAATAAATAAAGGAAATAAAGGCCAAACATACCAATGCCAGAATCCACCTACTTGACCTATAACAATTTTTCCTAAATTTAAACTATTCGCACACATCAAAACACCTACCAAAGTAAATCCCATTGCAATCTCATAAGATACGATTTGTGCTGCAGAACGTAAGCTACCTAAAAAAGCATATTTAGAATTGGAAGCCCAACCAGCAATGATGACGCCATATACCGCAATTGATGTCATAGCTATAATATATAAGAGACTTGCATCGATATCGGCGATCACTAGATTCAAATCAAAAGGTATTACAGCCCAAGCTGCAAATGCTGGTGCAATTGCTAAAACAGGTGCTAGGAAAAATAAAATTTTATTAGATGCAGTGGGAAGTATAATTTCTTTGAATAAAAGCTTTAACGCGTCAGCAATAGGCTGAAGAAGTCCATGGTAGCCAACACGATTAGGTCCTATACGAACTTGCATGTACCCAATTACTTTTCTTTCAAAATAAGTTAAATAAGCGACCGATAGCATAAGTGGCAAAACAACTGCAATAATTTTTAAAAGTATCCATAAAGTTTTTGCAATATCAGAGCCCCAAGATCCAAAAATAAATGTCATGAGAGCTTCCATATTATGAAGCGCTCCTTGATGTTACTTTTTTAACTAAAATATCATCCCAGATACCACCTAAATTTGATGTTTCATCAATACCACTTGGCACATAAACTGATCCTTTTGGAATTTCTTGATCTTCAATTACAGAAAGAATAGTTGAAGAGCCATCTTGCGTAACTTTAATTTTGTCATGCAATTTAAGTTTTAATGTGCTCATGTCATCTGGATGCATTTTTGCAAATGCCTTTTTCTTTTGAATAGAAGTTTGTAAAGATAAAGCGCGCCTTACGATTGGATCGATGCAATATTGATGAACTTCGCCGATACGTGAAAATTGCTGAGGTTTTCGAGTAACAATTTTATAATTTTTCTCAATGCTAATTTCATTAGATAATTCTTTTAAGATAAAGTTATTCTTAGATTTAATATATGCTTTTTTCACATCCAAACTTGATTCATAATCAAATCCTTTTAAGCCAAGATGGTTAGCTAAAACCCTTAATACTTTCCATGCTGGACGTGACTGTCCTAGGGGCTGGGTTACAGCAGTGTAGCTTTGCACTCTACCTTCCATATTAATCACAGTGCCAGAGGATTCAGTAAATGGAGAAATGGGAAGTAATACATCAGCGTGTTTTAAATATTTAGATTGATAAGAAGACAATGCCACTGTAAAATCTGATGAATCTATCGCTTTTTGCATAGATTGAGCATTTGAAGTGTCTAATTGAGGCTCTATGTTTAATAAAAAATAGGCTTTTAATTTTTCATTAAACATTGTGTGTGCATTTAATCCATTCTTTTCTGGCAATACATTAACAGCATGAAGACCAACACTATTTGCGTAAGGGGGAAGAATGCCAAAAGTAGCACCAGATAATTTTGAAATCTCAAAAGTAAGTGCATGGATAGTTGAATAATTAGGATGTTCTTGAGCTAATTGGCCTAGAAATAAGAATGTTTTATTTTTTTCACCAGATAAAATATCTTTCATTAAGTATTGAGCAATTGCATTACTTGTTTTATCTGTTTTAATTTTTTTAAGATTGGCTTTAATGAATTTAATATCTTTCTTTAATACTCCCTTTAACTCCATCATTGATTTTAAAATTTTTGCAAGTGCATGAGTGAGTTTATGAGATGGATTAATTATTTTTTCAGTCACAGTCATTAATGAATCATTGTCTATTGGATTGACTAAAAAAAGCTTGGCACCGCGACTAACTGCTTTTCGAATTCTTGAAGCAAATAATGGTTGTTCATTCCTTATATTGCTTCCTATAATTAAATACTGATCAAAAGACTCAATCTGATCTATATGAACACCTAGCCAAGGCGAGCCTTGATGTTGAGAAGAAAAATCAGACTGACGAATACGATGATCAATATTAAAAGATTTTAAAGAGTTAGCTATTTTCTTTGCTAACAACCCTTCTTCAATTGAACTTTGTGGTGAAATAAGTATGCCTAATTGATCGGGGCCTGATTGATGAATTACATTTTTTAATTTCTCAGCTACAAATATTAAAGTAGACTCCCAATCAGATTCTTTCCATTGACCATTTTCTTTAATCATGGGTGTCTGTAAACGATCTTCGCTATTTAAACCTTCATACGAAAAGCGATCTCGATCAGAAATCCAGCATTCATTAATAGACTCATCTTCGCGAGGAAGCATTCTAATAACTTTATTTTGTTTGATATGTGCCTCAAGAGGCGAACCTAAGCTATCGTGATGCGCTAATGTTGCTCTTCTGATAAGCTCCCATGTTCTCGCTTTATATCGAAAAGGTTTGCTTGTAAGAGCCCCTACAGGACACAAATCAATAATATTTCCTGACAGTTCTGAATTAATAGAACGGTCTACATAAGCAGAAATTTCAGAATGTTCGCCACGGCCTACCATGCCAAGCTCCATCATGCCTCCCACTTCCTGCAAAAATCTAACACAACGTGTACATTGAATGCATCTCGTCATATCTGTGGAAATTAAAGGGCCTATATTTTTGTTAAAAACAACGCGTTTTTCTTCTTTGTAGCGTGTTTGCCCTCCTCCAAATGCAACCGCTGTATCTTGAAGCTCACACTCACCGCCTTGATCACAAATGGGACAGTCAAGTGGATGGTTTATAAGTAAAAATTCCATCACACTTTGTTGAGCTTCTGTAGCCAACTTTGACTTAGTTGAAACTTTCATACCATCTGTAACTTGAGTAGCGCAAGCAGGTAGTGGTTTATTAAATTTTTCTACCTCCACTAAACACATACGACAATTTGCAGCGATAGATAATTTCTTGTGATAACAAAAACGTGGAATTGGTATACCTGCCTTATCTGCGGCAGCAATAATTGTAGTATTTTTTTCTACTTCAATTTTTTTTCCATCAATTTCAATAGTAATTGTCATTAAATTTTAACCATTGAATGACCATGTTGAATAAAATATTCAAATTCAGGTCTAAAGTGTTTAATAAAACTTAATACAGGTGTTGCGGCTGCATCACCAAGAGCGCATATAGTTCTACCAGAGATCTTTTTACTTACATCTGTTAAAAGTTCAAGGTCTTCCATATTTCCTTTTCCATCAACAATTCTTTTGATAACTCGATATACCCAACCTGTTCCTTCACGACAAGGTGTGCATTGACCGCAAGACTCTTCATAAAAGAAATAAGAAAGACGTTTGAGCGCACTTACCATACAAGTGGAATCATCCATAACAATCACTGAGCCCGCACCTAAACTTGATCCTATTTTTTGCAAGCCATCGTAGTCCATCGTTGCGGTTTCAATTAACGAAGCAGGCACAACTGCTGTAGAAGGCCCACCTGGAATAACTGCTTTTAATTTTCTTTTATGCCAAATACCACCTGCCATATTTAATAATTCATTAAATGAAGTGCCCATTCTAATTTCATAATTACCTGGCCTTTCAACATGTCCTGATACAGAAAAAAGCTTAACGCCTCCTGAATTTTCAACGCCCAAATCTTGAAACGTCTGACCTCCATGTTCTAAAATCCAAGGAACTGAAGCAAAAGTTTCTGTGTTATTGACATTGGTAGGTTTTCCATAAATACCATAAGTAGCTGGGAATGGAGGTTTGTAGCGTGGCTGTCCTTTTTTTCCTTCGATTGATTCTATGAGCGCCGTTTCTTCCCCACATATATAAGCACCGTAACCGTGAACTGCATGCAAATCAAAATTAAAGTCTGAGCCGAATATACTTTCACCTAAAAATCCGCCTGCCCTTGCTTCGTCAAGCGCTTTTTCAAAAATTTCATATTCACGCCATATCTCACCATGAATATAGTTATAACCGACTCGCGTACCCATCACGTAAGCTGCTATTGCCATACCTTCAATTAATTGATGAGGGTTGTATCTAAGAATGTCTCTATCTTTAAATGTACCTGGCTCTCCTTCATCAGAATTACATACAAGATATTTAATACCATCGTAATCTCGTGACATAAAAGACCATTTAATAGACGTTGGAAATCCAGCACCCCCCCTACCTCTAAGACCTGATATTTTTAATTCCAGAAGAATATCTGCTGGCTTAATTTTTTTTTTAAGAATATTTTTTAGTTGTTCGTAGCCGCCTAACTTTAAATAAGTATCTATTGATCCTGGATCATCATGAATCATAGTTCTTAAACAAATTAAATATTGATTAGGAAAAACTTTTGCTGGCTTAATAATGTCGATTTTTTTTACCATTTATTTAAGACTTACTAGAAGCTTATCAATTTTTTCAGTGCTTAAGTGCTCATGCATAGTTTCGTTGTTTACTAAACATAATGGTGCGCCGCTACAAGCACCCATGCACTCGCCTTCTTTAAGCGAATATTTTTTATCTTTAGTAATTTCGCCAAAACTAATACCTAATTTTTTTTCTAAATGATGCACGATTTCATCTGAGTTTCTTAACATGCATGAAATATTAGTGCATACAGTAATTTGGTATTTTCCTTTGGGTTGCAAATTAAACATGTTATAAAACGTCGCAACCTCCATTACTGCAATTTCTGGCATTTCAAGATAATGAGCAACCTCTGAAATGTGTGTATTTGAAAGCCATCTATGTCTAGATTGAATGATGCGCAAAGCTGCAATGACTGCAGATTGTTTTTTATTATCAGGATACTTTTTTAATTCCCTATTAATTGATTTAATGTCATCTGCATGTATCATTTTTTAACGGTCTATTTCACCAAAGACGATATCTTGTGTTCCAATGATGGCAACTAAATCAGAAATCATATGGCCACGTGTCATTTCATCTAGCGCTGCTAAATGTGGAAAACCCGGTGCACGTATTTTTAAACGATAAGGTTTATTAGCGCCATCTGAAATTAAGTAAATGCCAAATTCCCCTTTTGGATGTTCTACTGCTGCATAAGCCTCACCCGCAGGAATGTGAAATCCTTCCGTAAATAATTTAAAGTGATGAATCATTGCTTCCATGTCTTCTTTCATAGCTGTTCGCGTTGGAGGAGCAATTTTATGATTGTCACTAATCACAGGGCCAGGACTTTTTCTTAGCCATTCAATGCACTGTTTGATGATGTGATTTGATTGTCTAAATTCCTCAATGCGAACAAGATAGCGATCATAACAATCGCCATTCATACCTACAGGAATATCAAAATTAAGCTGATCATAGACTTCGTAAGGTTGTTTTTTTCTTAAATCCCAAGCAACTCCAGAACCTCTAAGCATAGGACCTGTCATACCAAGTGCAATGGCACGATCTGGATCAACAACCCCTATACCTACGGTACGCTGTTTCCATATGCGGTTATCAGTTAATAAAGTTTCATATTCATCTATGTATCGCGGAAATCTATTTGAAAAATCTGCAATAAAATCTAATAATGAACCACAGCGATTAGTATTTAACTTATCTAATTCATTCTTATTTTTAAGTGTTGATTCATATTGAGGCATACGATCTGGAAGATCTCGATATACACCGCCGGGGCGATAATAGGCAGCATGCATTCTGGCACCAGAAACCGCTTCATAACAATCAAACAAATCTTCTCTTTCGCGAAATGCATATAAAAAAACTGTCATAGCTCCAACATCTAGTGCGTGCGCACCCAGCCATAAAAGATGATTTAAGATACGAGTGATTTCATCGAACATCACACGAATATATTGAGCACGAATAGGAACGTCAATATTAAGTAATTTTTCAATGGCTAAAACATAAGCATGTTCATTCGCCATCATAGAAACATAATCTAGACGATCCATATAGGGAATAGTTTGCAAATAAGTTCTGTTTTCAGCTAATTTCTCTGTTGCACGATGAAGTAACCCAATATGCGGATCTGCGCGTTGTATAACCTCACCATCTAATTCTAATACCAACCTCAATACACCATGCGCTGCAGGATGTTGAGGTCCAAAATTCATCGTGTAATTTCTAATCTCAGCCATTATGAAAGCCTTCTTCACGAATAATGCGTGGAACATTGTTTCTTTCCTCAATGGAAACTGGTTGATATATCACGCGTTTTTGCACATCGTCATATCGCACTTCAACTTTCCCAATCATAGGAAAATCTTTTCTAAATGGATATCCAACAAAACCATAATCAGTAAGAATACGTCTTAAATCAGGGTGATCTGTAAACATAAAACCAAATAAATCAAATGCTTCACGTTCATACCAATTTGCAGCAGGCCATATATCAATAATCGAAGGAAATAATGGAAAGCTTTCTTCTTTAGAAAAAGTTTTGATTCGAATTCGATGATTAAGCTCAACAGATAAAAAATGATAAATCACAGCAAAGCGAGGTTTTGTCCAACTGCCTTCACCATAGTCTTTATAATCCACGCCACAAAGATCTATCAGCTGATTAAATTGAAGTGCTTTATGTTGTTTTAAATTTTTTAGAACAGATGTGAGGTGATCAATCTTAACTTCAATAGTAAGTTCATTATGTTCAATCGATGCATGACTAATCTCTTTACCAAAAATAGATTTGATTTCTTTATGAAGTATTTCGACTGAACTCATAGATTAGCGAGCAATTGTATTGGTGCGCTTAATTTTATTTTGAAGTTGAATAATGCCAAACATAAGCGCTTCAGCTGTTGGTGGACATCCGGGGACGTATACATCTACTGGGACGATACGATCACAACCGCGAACAACAGAGTAAGAATAATGATAATAACCGCCTCCGTTCGCACATGACCCCATAGAAATTACCCATCGCGGCTCTGCCATTTGGTCATATACTTTTCTTAATGCAGGCGCCATTTTATTGACTAAAGTGCCAGCGACAATCATGACATCAGATTGACGAGGACTTGGTCTAAATACTATACCGAATCGATCAAGATCATATCGAGCTGCACCAGCATGCATCATTTCAACGGCACAACAAGCTAAGCCAAAAGTCATTGGCCACAATGAACCTGTTCGTGTGTAATTAATTAAAGTATCAAGATTTGTTGTTACAAATCCTTTTTCCATAATGCCTTCAATACTCATTGGTTATTCCCAATCAAGGGCACCCTTCATCCATTCGTAAATAAATCCGACGATTAAAATAGTTAAAAAAATCATCATGGCAACGAATCCAAACATGCCTATTTTTTGAATCACTACCGCCCAGGGAAAAAGAAAAGTAATTTCAAGATCAAACAAAATAAAGAGAATTGCTACAAGATAATATCGCACATCAAACTTCATACGTGCGTCTTCGAATGCTTCAAATCCACATTCGTAAGGGGAGTTTTTTTCGCTATCAGGTTTATTTGGTGAGAGAATGCTGCCGATGATAAGAGGCCCTGCACCAACCGCAAGTCCTACACATATGAACAATAAAATTGGAAAATAATTTTCCAGCACAACGATTCCTTAAAAAATACTTCTTGGCTTGTTAATTTGGTGCCGTCGGAGAGACTCGAACTCTCACGACTTTCATCACTACCCCCTCAAGATAGCGTGTCTACCAATTCCACCACGACGGCTTTATAGATTCACAGTCTCTATTTTGGGATATTCTGAGCACCGCTTGATGATTTTGACTCTGTTTCGCTACTTTTGGTTTCAACAGGTTTCTGCGCTTCTGATGCCTCAATTGCCTTTACCACAATTCCGCTACCTGTTTTTTGAACCGCTAAAAATGCTAATGAAATGCTAGTTAGAAAAAATATCAAAACAAATATAGCTGTAGTTCTGCTTAAAAAATTAGATGAGCCACTCACACCAAATAAACTACCTGATGAACCGCTTCCAAAAGCAGCCCCCATATCAGCACCTTTGCCGTGTTGTATAAGTATCAAGCCGATCATAGATAGGCATGCAATCACATGAATAATCGTTATTAAATTTTCCATAATCCTATTTTCTTTGATTTATATTTCAGCCGAATGACATATAGACTGAAAATCACTGGCATTTAAAGAAGCTCTTCCTAAAAGACCGCCGTCTACGTCAGGCATAGAGAATAATTGTAACGCATTTTGAGGGTTTACGCTCCCTCCATAGATGATTTTAAGACTCTTCGAAACATTCGTATGTAAAGATAATTTTTCACGGATAAAGTGATGCATGGCTTGCGCTTGCTCTGGCGATGCAGCCATATCGCTCCCAATGGCCCATATAGGCTCATAAGCGATCACTGTTTGGTCAAAAATCTCTTCGCCATACATTTTGATAATGGTATCCAACTGCTTAGATATTACCTTTTCCATAATGCCGGCTTCTCGTTCAATCAAGGTTTCACCTACACAAAGAATAGGTGTCATAGCTGCTTTTTTAACCATCATAAATTTAGTCGCGATATTTTCATCAGATTCACAATAGGCTGTACTTCGCTCTGAATGCCCAATAATGACATAACTTGAACCAAATTCTTTCAACATAGAAACGCTGACTTCTCCGGTAAAAGCACCTGATTCAAATTTGGCAACATTTTGAGCGCCCCAGCGAATAGGAGATTTTTTTAAGAATGATTGAACTTGAAATAAATAGGGGTATGGCGAACACACAATAATATCCAAAGATAGTGCTTTAGGTATTTTTTCAACTAAAGCTTTAAGTAGCGCTTCATTAAACGCTAAAGAACCATTCATTTTCCAATTACCTACAACGATTTTACGTTTCATGACACTCTCTAAATAGTTTGTTGAATTTTACTTTGTTGGAGCCAGATGGGCAATTTAAAGGCTAGATTTATAAGAGCATCTTAAGTTGAAGTTGAATTTTCTTATTGCCATTAAATTCATTAGAATCAACTTGATAGATAGCTTTTATCTTACGGGGAAGGTGTTCGCTATGATTGAAATAAATTGCTTCAAATACTTTATTTTGTAATAAAAGATTTAATTTTAAATGCTTATCTGCAAGAATTTTTTGATCTACTACTTCAAATTCGCCTTCAAAAATAGGGAGTGGAAAACCTTGCCCCCAAACTTGCGCGTTAATATGTTGTACATCCTCATAAGTTACTTCTGAGAAATTGAGAGCATCATCTACCTCAATGGTTAATTCAAGGTCATTTGAAGTAATTAAGCCTTGAACAGTTTCTTCAAACAAACGTACAAACAAATCAAAATCTTTTTCTTTAATGCTAAGTCCAGCAGCCATAGCATGACCACCGAATGTAATTAAAATATTTGGCTCTTTTTTAGAAATAAGATCTAACACATCTCTCAAATGAAGGGATTGAATAGATCTGCCTGATCCTTTCAATATACCTTCGTCAGATTTTGCAAAAATAATCACGGGGCGATGATATTTATCTTTAATGCGAGAAGCAATAATGCCAATTACGCCTTGATGCCAAGTAGGGTAATAAAGAGCAATACTAAATTGAGCTTCACAATTAATGTCATGCAATTGAATTGAGGCGCCATCTTTCATTTCTGATTCTATAGATCTTCTTTTAAGATTGAGCATCTCAAGAGAGGACGCAATAAAACGTGCCTCATCATAATTGTCAGATAAAAGACATTGAATTCCTAATGCCATATCATCAAGCCTTCCCGCAGCATTAAGTCTAGGCGCAATGCTAAAAGCTAAATCAGATGTTTGAAATTGCGATGAATTTTTTTTAGTCATCGCCATCAACGCTCGGATACCAGGATTAGATTGGCCTGTTCTAATTTTACGAATACCATATTCAACCAAGATACGATTATTACGATCTAAAGGTACGAGATCTGCAACAGTTCCCAAAGCTACAAGATCAATTAATTGCATTAAATTTGGCTCTGCATCTTCTGAAAAATGTTCACGCTTTCTCAGCTCCGCGCGAAGCGCCAACATTACATAAAAAATAACACCAACACCGCACAAATACTTACTTGGAAAATCACAGCCGTGCTGATTTGGATTTACGATACATTTGGCAAGTGGTAATTGATCGCCAGGTAAATGGTGGTCGGTAATTAATACATCGATTCCATATTTATTAGCTTGATTAACACCCTCAACACTTGCAATGCCGTTATCTACCGTAATAATAATTTTAGGATTTTTTTGTTTTGCTAAATCTACAATTTCAGGTGTTAATCCATAACCAAACTCAAAACGATTAGGGACTAAATAATCTACATCAGCGCCCATCATTCTAAGCGCCCTAACCGCAACAGCTGTTGAAGTAGCGCCATCTGTGTCGTAATCACCAATAATTAAAATTTTATATCTTTGTGTAATGGCGTCTGCAAGAATAGATGCCATCAATCCATTATTTTTTAATGTGCTTGGTGGAATAATTTTATCGATCGAAAGTGTTGCATCATCAATATGTTTAATACCTCGTGCTGCATAAAATTTAGCTAAGTAAGGATTGAGTCCTGAATTTACAAGAGCTTCGGCAGCGGTATTGTCAATTTTTTTTGATTTAATAAGCATTGAAATATTTTTTTAAAGTGTCAGCTTTTTTCCATATTTTAAATAAATTGATAAAAGTATTATCAATTTGTAAAATTTGATCTTGATAACTTAAATAAATACTTAATTGATCTATTTTTTTATGTCTAAACTTATACCATATAAGCTCTAAAATAGAATCAATCTGACCTTTTTCATCAAGAACGATCAAGTTATGATTGCTTAAATTTTCTTGATTCATATCGTCAACATCTTGAACTTTACCCTTTGAATCAAGAGATACAATTTTTTTAACTAAGTTTGAATTAGAAAAAATTGATGTGTATGAATATTCAATTATTTTAGGCAAGATACCTCCCCCAGAAAACCAAATACTATTTACAGGAAGATTGCCTCGATTAATTCTAATTTTATTAATTGCATGCTCGAAAAGAAACATTTGAATTTCATTCATAAATGCATGCCATTTCATAGCTTCATCGCCTCGAGGCATAAACAGATCTATAGACTGAGGCTTTATATGTTCAATAAGCGTTGTTTTGATTTGAGGTTCTTTTTTAAGCTCATACAATAATTGGCCTTCATCGCTAGATATAAACCTGTTGTTTTTAGTTTGAAACATCTCATTTAATCCATCACATAAATCTTTAATTTCATTTCTATTGAAATCATGTGTTAATTTTTTTTCTAAAAAAAATGTATCTCTTTGCAAACTTAAATAAACAGGATCTGCATAAAGATAATAAAACTGATGGTTGTTTTTGTAGTGAAGAGAGGCTAGTGGGTAATCTGGATTTGGCTTAATACCGAATAAATTACATACAAATTCATCATAAGAAAGCTGAAAGTATTTGACACGTCCAATCGTCATAAATCGATCAAGAATTGGATAATTAAATTGCGGATTAATCTTACAAAGGAGTGTGGTATTCAAACTACGAAGCAATAATAAAATATGGTGCCCGGGGCCGGAATCGAACCGGCACGACCTTGCGATCGAGAGATTTTAAGTCTCTTGTGTCTACCAATTTCACCACCTGGGCCTTCTGAAATAAAACTAAGACCGAATTTTATCATTAATTATTCTTAAAAATGCCTAAGCTCTAATAAGTGGAGGCGCGAGCCAGAATCGAACTGGCGTCTACGGCTTTGCAGGCCGCTGCATAACCATTTTGCTATCGCGCCACATCAATAACTCCAAAATTAAAAAGGGAAGACAATGCTTCCCCGATTTTTATTTGGAGCGGGAAACGAGTCTCGAACTCGCGACCTCAACCTTGGCAAGGTTGCGCTCTACCAACTGAGCTATTCCCGCGTAAAGAAGCGAGTATTTTAGCGTTTTTTAAGCTAGTGTCAATTTAAAGTCTCGCTATATCCATGGGTTTACCTTATTTTTATACTCTTTCTCAAGGCAGGCCAAGCTATGCGGATGTAGTAAGCCATTGAAATAACAGTGAGCAGTGCAGCCACATTAATCAGCAGATTACCTAGCCATCTCACATTTACAAACCATATATTGTCATAGTAAAGAAGCATCAAAATAGCGATCATTTGAAGCGTTGTCTTAAGTTTTCCAATAAACATTACTGCCATACGACCTGGCTTACCAATTGTTGCCATCCATTCACGTAAGAAACTAATTGAAAGCTCTCGGCCAATAATAATTAATGAAATGATTGCATTTACCCGATCAAGCTCTAAAAGAACAAGTAGGGCCGCAACCACCATAAGCTTGTCCGCAACAGGATCAAAAAAAGCACCAAATTTTGATGTTTGATTTAAATAGCGCGCAAAAAATCCATCAAGCCAGTCTGTAATCGCAGCAAACAAAAAAATTCCAGCACCTATCCAGTTCATTAAAGTTTGATTCACTAAGGTGTGTGGTAAATAATAAACGCCTACGAAGCAAGGAATTAAAACAATTCTAAAAAAAGTCAGTGCGTTAGGAACATTAATTTTCATATATATTATTATTTAATGAAAGTAATCATAAATTTTTTCTGCTAACTTTTTATCAATGCCTTCAACCATGATAATTTCTTCAATACTAGCATTTTTAATGCGCTCTATACCGCCAAAATATACCAACAAATTTTTTCTTTTTTGCACGCCAATACCTTTAATATCTTCTAAAGATGAAGTCATCCTTTTTTTAGCGCGTCGTGCTCTATGGCCAGAAATTGCAAAACGATGCGCTTCATCTCTAATTTGTTGTATTAAATGAAATCCAATATTATCTTTTTTAACAATAATAGGCTCTGTTTTTCTTTCTACAAAAAGTTGCTCTAGCCCTGATTTTCTTCCTTTGCCTTTGGCAATACCTACAAGCAAAATATCACTTAAACCCAATTCATGAATGGCCTCAATAGCAATATTGAGCTGGCCTTTACCACCATCAATAAAAATAAGATCTGGTTTAATACCCTCGCCTGTAGCAAGCTTTTTATATCGACGTATCAATACTTCGCGCATCGCAGCATAATCATCTCCGGGTGTAATGCCTTCAATATTAAAACTCCTATATTCTTTATTTTGAAGACTGCCCTTATCAAACACTACACATGATGCAACTGTATCCTCCCCCATGGTATGGCTAATATCAAAACATTCAATTCTTGAAAATGAATCTGACAAATTAAAAATAGTTTTGAGCGCTTCTACTCTGTTTTCTTGGCTCTCCGATTGCATCAACTTCTGTTTAAGTGCAATCTGTGCATTTTTTTGAGCCATAGTGAGCCATATGCGTTTGTCACCTATGGCCTTATTAATGATTTTTACTTCCACTTTATAATTTAATTCAAAAAATTGAGATAAAAGAGACTGATCGACATAGTCTTGCGTCACAATTAATTTAGGTATTGTTTGATTTGTATAATATTGAGTAACAAATGTTTCAATCACTTCATGTGTTTTAATATCAACAGCATTTTTAGGGAAAAAACTTTTATCCCCCAAATGTCTGCCTGAGCGAATCATCACTAAATTAAGACAGTACTCACCACTCTCTTCTACGCACGCAATAATGTCAGCATCGCTCGCACTAAAGTCACTTACAAATTGCTTTGTTCTAACTTGTCTTAAACTTTGAATCCGATCACGATATAAAGCAGCATACTCGTATTGATGTGAAGTGGAAGCTTCATTCATTTTATTTGTAAGCTGACTAATAACCTCACTATCTTTGCCTTCTAAAAAAAGCGAGGCATGCTTGATATCACTTTTATAATCATCCTCATTAATAAGATCAACACAAGGTGCAGTGCAACGATGAATTTGATACTGAAGACATGGTCTTGATCTATTTCTAAACACTGAGTTTTCACATGTTCGTAATTTAAATACCTTTTGTAAAAGCTGAATACTTTCTCTTACAGCGTTTGCATTTGGAAAAGGCCCATAATATTGATTTCCTTTCTTTTGTGCGCCACGATGGAATGATAAACGCGAATATTTTTCGCCTGTCAATACAATGTAAGGATAAGATTTGTCATCTCTAAAAATAACATTGTAGCGAGGCATGTGAGACTTGATCATATTGTTTTCTAAGATCAAGGCCTCAGCTTCCGAATGAGTGACAGTAATTTCGATATGATCAATGTGACCAACCATCATTTTTGTTCTAGGACTTACAATAGTTTTAACAAAGTAAGATGAAACCCTTTTTTTTAAATCTTTGGCTTTCCCTACGTAAATAACTTCCCCGACCTGGTTTATCATGCGATATACACCAGGTAAATTAGGTAATGTTTTTAAAAAGGACTTTACATCCATTAAATTAACCTAACAAACTTCCCCCTACAGACCAATCTTCACACTTGACTTCATCAAATACAATGTAAGTGTAAGATGCCGGTTTGTGAGCAACTTTTTCCATGAGCTCGGTAATTTCTTTTGCAATCGTTTCTTTTTGATTGCGATTTAAAGTCCCTGCTAATTTGATATTAATATAAGGCATATTTAATTCTCCATTTCTTTTTTGATTGATTGAAAAACACTAAAAAACATTTTCTCTGATAGTCTTTTAGTTTGTGTATTGTATCGGCTGCAATGATAACTATCATACAAAACTAATTGACTGGGTAAATCATGGCGGGCGCCATGTGAAAATACGTAATCAGATTTTTTTAATTGAAAAGCTCTTAAAACAGATTGATGCGCAATGCTACCTAAAGCTAATACAAATGTTTTGGGTTCAAGCGATTCTAGTTCCACCTTTAAATAATGATTACATTGTTTTATTTCTTTAGGTTCAGGTTTGTTTTGCGGGGGCAAGCATTTTACTGCATTCGTAATCCTACAATTAATGAGGCGCAATGAATCATCAGATGAAATAGATTCTCTTTGATTTGAAAATCCAAAATGAAATAAGGCTTTATATAAAAGAATTCCTGCATAATCCCCAGTAAATGGCCTGCCTGTTCTATTCGCCCCATGCATGCCAGGCGCCAAACCTACAATTAATAAGCGAATCGATGTGTCGCCAAAGGATGGTACGGGCTTACAAAAATAATCGGGCTGATCTAACTTAACTTGATCTAAAAATGTAGCAAGTCGGGAACATTCTCTGCAGTCTTCTTTATATTGTGTCATTATTTTATATCCTGAGAATTCACATATTTTATCTATAAACTCTATAATAGCCCATGTTTATCATGGCCTCTATCCATGCTTAGTTATCGACACGGCTTTCACGCAGGCAATCATGCAGATGTTTTAAAACACATCGTTCTAACGCTTATCTTGGACTACCTTAAACAAAAAAATAAACCTTATTGGTTTATTGATACACACGCAGGTGCGGGTAAGTATTCTCTCGAAAGCGATTTCTCAAATAAAACATCTGAACACCTTAATGGTATTGGAAAGATCTTTAATAGCGAAAAGAAACCATTCGCGATAGAAAAATATATTGAAATCATTCGTCATTTAAATGGTGATGATCAATTAAAACAATACCCTGGCTCCCCCTGGATCGCGAGCCAAATTTTGTCTCATGAAGATAAAATAAGGCTCTTTGAATTACACCCAACCGACTTAACTTCACTCCTCCATGTATTAGGTCAAAAACAAAATACTAGAATCTATGGAGAAGATGGTTTTAATGGATTAAAGGCACTTATTCCGCCACCTCCAAAAAGAGCGCTCGTTCTAACAGATCCCTCTTATGAAATCAAAAATGATTACCTTAAAGTAGTGGAATCCTTAAAAGACAGTCTAAAACGTTTTGAAACTGGTATTTATATGATTTGGTGCCCTTTGATTGATCGCAGCGAACCTTTGTCGATGCTAAAACAACTGCAAAAATTGAATGTTAAAGAATGGCTTTACGTAAGCCTTTCTATCACTAAGCAGAATGATGATGTTGGTATGTATGGAAGCTATCTTTTTATCATCAATCCCCCATGGAAACTAAAAGAACAATTAGAAGAAATTATGCCGTACTTAAGCCATCAATTAGGCCTTAACGGCCACGGTTCTTATGAAATTGAAGCAAAAACGAGTTAAAATAACACTATATATCTCATAGGATTTCTACATGCAATTATCAACACTCAATGCCCTTTCTCCGCTTGATGGAAGATATGCTAAAAAAGTAGACAATTTGCGCCAATATTTTAGTGAATTCGCCCTCATTAAATTCCGTGTTGAAGTTGAAATTAAATGGCTCATTTCATTATCTGATGAAAAAGCAATTAAAGAAGTTACACCACTAAGCTCCTCAACTCAAGAATTACTCCAAAAAACCATTCAATCTTTTAGCGAGGCTGATGCTGCCGAAATAAAAAAAATTGAAGAAACAACTAATCACGATGTAAAAGCAGTTGAGTATTGGCTAAAAAATCGATTCAAAGATAATCAAGAAATAAAAAGTATTTCAGAATTTATTCATTTTGCATGCACTTCTGAAGATATTAATAATTTGTCACATGCGCTCATGATTAAGCAAGCTAAAGAAAATGTACTGACACCTTTTTTTGAAAGCTTAATTAAAAAATTAAAAGATCTTGCACATAATTTAAGTAGTCACGCAATGTTAGCTAGAACTCATGGTCAAGCTGCCAGCCCAACAACTGTGGGAAAAGAAATTGCTAATGTGATTTATAGATTGGAAAGACAAATTAATCAATTTAAACAACAAGAAATTCTAGGAAAAATTAATGGTGCTGTAGGAAATTTCAATGCACATGTGACAACTTACCCTGAATTTAATTGGCAGGTATTTTCAAAAACATTTGTAGAATCATTTGGGCTCACTTTTAATCCTTATACAACGCAGATTGAGCCACATGATTACATGGCGGAACTCTTTCAAAACATGATTAGAATTAATACAATTTTAATTGATCTTAATCAAGATAT
This sequence comes from Candidatus Methylopumilus sp., assembly GCA_009693175.1. Lineage (GTDB taxonomy): Bacteria > Pseudomonadota > Gammaproteobacteria > Burkholderiales > Methylophilaceae > Methylopumilus. The sequence goes on along the minus strand of SHXT01000004.1, from coordinate 48,988 downwards.
TTGGGGCTATATATCACTTGGATATTTCAAACAAAAGCTTAAAGAAAATGAAGTGGGTTCATCCACAATGCCTCACAAAGTGAATCCAATTGATTTTGAAAACTCTGAGGGAAATCTTGGTATTGCCAATGCATTGCTAGCTCATTTTTCAGAAAAACTTCCTATCTCAAGATGGCAAAGAGACTTAACAGACTCAACCGTGATTCGCAATATTGGCCTAGGTTTTGGTTATACAACGCTTGCGATTGAATCATGCCTTAAAGGTCTTAATAAATTAGAAATTAATGCGAAAAAATTATCTGATGATCTTGATCATGCTTGGGAAGTTTTAGCCGAGCCCATCCAAACAGTGATGAGAAAATATGGAATAGAAAACCCATATGAAAAACTCAAAGAATTAACACGTGGCAAAAATCATATCTCTAAAGAAGTGATTCAAACTTTTATGCAGCAACTTAAGATTCCCAAAGAAGCAAAAGATGAGCTCTTAAAATTAACGCCAGCAAATTATATTGGTGATGCAATTCAGTTAGCAAAAAAAATATAATGAAAGAAGTTTTAGTTCTTTATTACTCCCATGATGGTGCAGTTTGTGAAATGGCTATGCTTATCGCTAGAGGTATCGAATCTATTCCTGGAGCTAAAGCAAGAGTTCGAACCGTCCCAAAAATTACATCTGCCATCCAATCTCTAGAAGATACAATTCCTAATAATGGTCCTCTTTATATTGAGCATAAAGATCTTGAAGAATGTATAGGTTTGGCCATGGGAAGCCCTACAAGATTCGGAAATATGGCAGCACCTTTAAAATATTTTATTGATAGCACCCTTCCTTTATGGTTGAATGGCAAACTCATTGGTAAACCTGCCTGTGTATTTACCTCCTCAGGCTCTAGCCATGGAGGCAATGAATCAACTTTACTTAGTATGCAACTGCCACTCCTTCATCTAGGTATGGTGATTGTTGGAGTACCTTATTCAGTCCCAGAATTAAGCAGCACCAAAACAGGAGGCACACCTTATGGGCCTTCTCATGTAGCTGGGGAATCTAATAAGGCCCCCATATCTGAAGATGAGAAAAAAATATGTATTGCTATGGGTAAGCGGCTTGCTGAAACAGCACTAAAACTTTCTACATGAAACATTATCTGCAACTAGGAGCTTCAGTCAGTTTGATTTTGCTCATCTTACTTTTATGTTCATGGGAATTATTTTTAGCTCCTTTTAAAAATTATAGCTCATGGTTAGTTCTTAAGACCATTCCTTTGCTTTTGCCATTATTTAACATTCTCAAAGGAAAAATTTATACGTACCAATGGATGAGTATGTTCATACTTCTTTATTTTATCGAAGGTGCTGTAAGGTCCTACTCTGATATTGGTCTATCGTCTAGAATAGCCTTATTTGAAATATTTCTAACTATAGTATTTTTTATATGTGCAACATTTTATGTAAGGCTCAGTCGTCAATAATATGAACATTCTTTTATCTAATGACGACGGTTATGATGCGCCTGGTTTAAAAACACTTGCTACCTATTTAAAAAAAATAGCAAATGTGACTATTGTTGCACCTGATAGAAATAGAAGTGGTGCAAGCAACTCACTAACACTTGATCGCCCATTAACAATTAATCAAGTTGAAAAAAATTATTATTATGTAAATGGTACGCCTACTGACTGCGTTCATTTGGCACTTACCGGATTGCTCGATACAATCCCTGACATGGTTATTTCAGGCATCAATAATGGTGCCAATATGGGCGACGATACAATTTATTCTGGAACTGTAGCAGCAGCTATGGAAGGTTATTTGCTAGACATACCTTCATTTGCAATATCAATGTCACAACATGATGCAATCTATTTTGAAACTGCTGCATCTATTACAACGGATCTTATTTTGCATTATCAAAAAAATAAATCTAAAAATACAATGTTACTTAATATCAATGTGCCTGATATTCCACTAAAGGAAATTAAAGGTATTCAAATTACAAGGCTTGGTAAAAGACATAAAGCAGAACCAGTAACTAAAACAAAAGATTCGGATGGAAAAACATTATATTGGGTTGGTGCAGCTGGACTACCTAACGATGGTGGAGAAGGCACTGATTTCTACTCAGTAAGCCATGGCTTTGTTTCAATATCTCCAATACATGCAGACCTTACAAAACATGCCCAAATGAATGAGTTACAAATATGGATGGATAATTTCAAATGAAATTAACTTTGCTTATTATTTACATTTTTTTACTATCTTTAGTTGCAGGCTGCGCATCTAATGTGCCTGCACCTGTTATTGAAAAAAAATTACCTTCAGATAACAAATCAAGCTCTTTACAAAAAAATAAATCCGTAGCAAAAGTTAAAAGAGATCCTAATCAGCCTTGTCCTGACGTATATGTCGTGAAGCAAGGAGATACACTTTTTAGTATCAGCTTAGATTGTGGCTTTTACTACAAAGAAGTGGCTCAAGCTAATGACATTAAAGAACCTTATACAATTAAAGTAGGTGAAAAAATAAAATTTAACCAAGTTAAAACGAATAACCCGGTCGTCACTTCAAATGAGATTAAAAAGAATGAAGATGTGGTAACTGCTCCTTTAAAAAAGGATGAAGAAACTATTACAGATACTCAAACACAAATAAAACCTACACCTGGTGATATTTTAAATATTGATACCCCTAAAGCTTATAGAGAAAAGTATGCCGATGAACTTTATAACCGTAAAATACCCTCGCAAAATCAACCCATAAAAAATGTAGCTTCTCCCAGTCAAAAAGAAAATATACCTGTTGCAATAATTGAAGACAAAGTTGATTGGCAATGGCCTGCTAAAGGAAAGCTAGAAAATCTTTTTAATGAATCAGCGGGGCAAAAGGGTGTTGATATTATTGGTATTGCGGGGCAAGAAATTAAAGCTGCAGCTTCAGGCAAGGTTATATATAGTGGCGAAGATCTTAAAGGCTATGGAAAGCTTGTGATTATTAAACACAACAACGCTTATTTATCAGTGTATGCACATAACAAAGAACTTCTTGTTAAAGAAGGCCAGGTTATTACTAAAGGTCAGAAAATTGCTACGATGGGTGATTCTGGGAGCGATAAAATTAAACTACACTTTGAAATCAGGAAACAAGGTCAATCAGTAGATCCTACTACTTTCCTTGGGCAACCTTAAATTCGTCTTTGGCTTCTTTTCCATAATAATCTCGGACTGTTGACATATCGTACTCTTTAGCCCATTTGATAATTTCATCAAATGCAGGCGTTCCTATTTGACCAATTTGAGTATGAATACCTGCTTGCTCTCTTATAACGAGAAGGCCGGGAATTTTTTCTACTTGAAAGTACTCGCCAATTTCAGGATTTTCTTCAATATCTACCATACCAAAAACAATATCTTTATATTTTTCTGAAGCAGCTGTAAATATAGGAGTAAATTCAACGCAAGGCTCACACCATGGAGCCCAAAAATCTACAATGACAAAATTATTCTCTTCAATTACTTTTTTAAAATTTTTTTTTGTTAGTTTTAATGTTGCCAATTGACATCCTAATATTAATTAAAAAAATTACAGCGATTGCACACCCCAAGAATTTATATAAAAAATCTCCCTAAGTGGCTTACGTTTTCTAGCTTCTTTTTCTCTATTTAGTAATTCACCCTTAATTTCTTCTATCGCCAATGGATATCCAATTGCAATAAACGACATTAAATCATATTGGCTTGGAATTTGGAATGATTGTCTAGATTTTTCAACATCAAAACCACCCATTTGATGAGCCTGCATTCCTAAACTAGTCGCTTGAAGACATATATTCTCACAAGCTGCCCCTGTATCATGCTGACTCCAACGATTCACCTTATCGTTATGCGAAAAATTTTTATTGGCACATGACAAAATCAATAGTGATGCATCCATCGCCCAATTCTGATTCCCAATAGATAAACAATTAAGCGCCTGAGTCCATTGAGTTGCATCTTTTTTATTAAAAATAATAAATTGCCATGGCTGATCCCCCATGCAAGATGGGCTCCATCGTGCAGCTTCCATAAGCGACAAAATAAATTCGTCGGTAATTAGCTTGTAAGGATTATAGGCTCTGGAGCTCCATCGTTCAGCTAAAACAGGATGAATAGGTTGCTCAGTAATGGCTGTTTTTTTCATAGTTAAGAATTTTTCTCAAAAAATATCTTTATATTTAAAGTTGTAACTATAATAAAGATAGTTGTCACTTCATTCAAATTTAATTATTAAGGATCACATTATGATTCAAAATGAACTTCCTTCTGAATTCAAAGGTATTAATCGATTTGCCATTAAAGCCATGCTTTATCTAAATGGCTTTGCTCATATTATTATCGGATTAGCTTTAGCGACTTCAATCATTATGTTTACTTGGCTTTTTTTTGCAGAAATTAACGTAGCAGCTCATGCTAACAATCTCATTCATGGTTTTATTCATGCTTTAGGCACATTAATGCTTTTATGGTCTATATCTGCTCTTATTTCTGCTGAAATGCGCTATCTTAATGGAAGTAAGTTGGAAGTTGAAACATTCATTGAAGTTGTTATGGTGCTTTTTCTTAGAAAACTTATTGTGCTTCCAGTTCAAGATGCAACGCCTGGATTTGAAGAAGTTAGTATTTGGGTGGGGGGTGCATTTCTTATGGGTGTTCTTTATATTCTTGTACTGCGCTTCAAAAAAACCATCCCTGAATTAACAAAGAAATAAAAATCTTCATGGCTAATGAAGATTTAGAATTTATGCAAATTGCTTTAAATTTAGCCCGTAAAGCTGAATTAAATAATGAAGTACCTGTTGGTGCTGTTATTGTGAAAAATGGAAAAGTTATTAGCAAGGGAATGAATGCATGTATATTGAATAATGACCCCACTGCTCATGCAGAAATTAAAGCTATAAGATCAGCAGCTAAAAAAATTAAAAATTATAGACTTAATGACTGTTCTATTTATGTAACTTTGGAGCCATGTGCGATGTGTATTGGTGCTATTCAACATGCTCGTATTAAAAAAATTATCTACGGCGCCGCTGATCCAAAAACAGGTGCATGTGGCAGTGTAATTAATTTACTAGATATTAAAAAAATAAATCACCATACCAAAGCCTTTGGTGGTGTTCTTGAAAAGAAATGCGGTCAGATACTAAAAGATTTCTTTTTGTCAAAAAGAAAAAAGCCGTAGATAACTACGGCTTTTTTGTAGCTTAAATAAACCTTAATCTCTGTTGCCTATAATGGCCATTAACAACTGAAGCAGATTTACAAACAAGTTATAAATGTTCATATAAAGTGCAAGAGTTGCCATAATGTAATTTGTTTCTCCGCCATTTACAATACGACTCACATCGTAGAGTATAAATCCAGAAAATAATAACACTGCAACACCTGATAAAGCTAAAGCCATCGCTGGAACTTGAAAAAAGAAATTAGCTAGGGAAGCTAAGATGAGAAGAACGATACCAATCATCAAAAATTTTCCCATAAAGCTAAAGTCTTTTTTAGTCGTTGTTGCGATCGTTGCTAACGTTAAAAATATAGTAGCTGTACCACCGGCAGCAAGACTAACGATTTGTGCGCCATTACCTAAATGAAAAGCGACTTGTAATATTGGCCCTAACATCACGCCTAAAAATAATGTAAGTGCTAATAATAGAACAACACCTACACTATTATTGCGATTTGCTTGTATTGCAAAAAATAAACCAAACATACCTGCCAAAAGCATCATGGCAAACATAAATGGGTGCTGTTGAGCAAATAAAAAGTTCATGCTCATGCCGATGTATGCACCAATGGTCGTTGGGATAAGTGATAAACCAAGTAAAGCATAAGTATTTCTTAGTACTTTATTCGTCGCTAATGCTGATTGCGACTGGCCTACGACTCTTATATTTTCTTCCATATGTTTTCCTCTTAAAAAGTTTTTAATACACTTGTTAGAATATATAACTTACGAAATAGTTTCAATATTCATTTAAATTATTTTACATAGCCATAATTTGGCTCGTCATCTCTTTAAAGCCCTTTTCTTGGGTCATTTTTAAGGCCAAAGCGGGATCTTTAGAGCCTTTCATGGACCTTAATCTTTCAAGACTTTCCTTTGATATTGACCAATTCAATTGAGACAACACTTTATCTACAAGATGAGGGCTATTACATAACAAAACCATGTCACATCCAGCTTCTAGCGCCTTTAAAACCCTATCCTTCATTTCACTGCCTAAAATAGCGCCCTTCATACTCATATCATCACTAAAAATAGCGCCTTTAAATTTAAACTTTTCTCTTAATTGATTTTTAAGCCAAAATTTAGAAAACCCTGCGGGGAGATTATCTGCAGCAGAATAAAGTACATGAGATGGCATAAGCGCATTTAACCCATGCTCTATAAGTGATAAAAAAATACTCATATCTTTTGATTCAATCTCATGAAGTGTTCTTGTATCTTCGGAAATGCTCAAATGTGAATCTTCTCTAATATAACCATGTCCGGGAAAGTGTTTTCCAACAGCATGCATTCCACCCTCTTTTAAGCCGTCTAAAAGATGGGCTGCTAATTCTTTAATAGCTTTAATATTTGCATGTAAAGCTCTATCTCGAATCACTGTACTTTCACTGTAATCAATATCTAAAACAGGTGTAAAACTAAAATCAATATCAAACACCCTTAATTCAGTTGCAATAATTTGGCCAATTAAAAAAGCCAAGTGATTGGCTTTTGTAGAATCTTGATCCCAAATTTCACCTAGTTTTCGCATTGCAGGAATTGTAGTAAAGCCATCTCTAAATCTTTGAACACGTCCACCTTCGTGATCAACAGCAATCAAGAAGTCATGGCCTCTTATATTTCTAATACTATCTGTTAATGCTTTTAATTGATGAGTGTCTTGATAGTTTCTCGTAAATAAAATAAGGCCACCTACCTTAGGGTGCTGAATTCTTTTGATATCCTCATTTGTTAAAGTGAGCCCTTCAACGTCAATCATTAATGGCCCCATTGTCATCTTTATTGAATACTGTTCATATTATTTAAAAATAAAAGGGTTAAAGTTAGTGTGTATATCGAAATAATCTAGATTTTCTTTTTTCTTTAAAAAAGAAATGATTTTATAAATAACTGGTGTAAATAATATCTCTACCAATGTTTTTGCAAAAAATTGTGCGAACACGACGAGTATAAGTTTGTCATTTGGAATGACGCCACTATTATAAAAAGCCAATGGATAGAATAAGATAGAATCAATAGCTTCCCCTGCAATCGTAGAGCCTATAGTGCGGCTCCATAAATATTTTCCTTTTGTCATAATTTTCATTTTTGCTAATACAAAGGAATTTACAAATTCGCCAGCTGCAAAAGCAATCAAACTTGCTAAAGAAACTCTCCAGGCTGAACCAAAAGCAATTTCATAGGCATCTTGATTGTGCCAAAAAGGGGCAGATGGAAGAGCAACGATCATCCAAGCCATGAATGATGCAAAAGCGAGCGCTATAAATCCTGCCCATATCACTCTTCTTGAAGCAGCGTAACCATAGACCTCAGTTAAGATATCGCCAAAGATAAAAGAGATGGGGAAAAATAATACGCCGGCACCAAAGGTAAGGGATCCAAAAAATGGGATCTCTACTTGGGATATTTTCGCAGGGCCAATTAAATTAGAAGTAATTAATACTGTGACGAAAGCTGCCATGACAAGGTCGTAATATCGGTATTGATTTTTATACATATAAGATATTAAGTCTCACTGATTAACACTTGATCACCAATATGAATTTGATCAAATAACTCTATGATGTCTTGATTATCCATGCGAATACATCCATGCGATGTAGGCTTACCTAAATGAATTTTATCATCAGTCCCATGAATATATATAAAGCGCTGCATCGTATCTTGATCGCCTAAACGATTAAATCCCACCTCGAGACCTGAAAGCCAGAGTATGCGAGTTAAAATCCAATCCTCTTTTGAGCTTAATCCTGACATTGATGGGTTCCATATTTTCCCCGCAGGCCTTCTACCAACAAATTGAGAATAAATAGGCAAATCTTTACCAATTTTTGCACGAACGATATGTTGACCTAAAGGTGTACAGAAGCTACCTTTATTTTGGCCTGCCCCTTTTTCTGCGGTAGACACAATAAAAGAACTTTTTAATGTATTGTCATCGCGATATAAAAAAAGCTTCTGTTCTAAGATTGAAATTTTAATATACATAGTTAAATGATTTTTTAAGATTCCGTTTTTAAAAATAAGGCAACCGATTCGACATGTGATGTATGTGGAAACATATTAACAATACCAGCTTTATCAAATTTGTAACCTTTCTCATTCACCAATATTTGAGCATCTCTTGCTAAAGTAGCTGGGTTACACGATACATAAACAATAGCTAAAGGATTAATTTCATCATCAATGAGTTGAAGTAATTGAAATGCGCCATCTCTTGGCGGATCAATAAGCCATTTATTTGCTTTGCCTAATTTTAATAATAATTCTTTAGTAATTTCAAATAAATTTATACATTGATAATCAACAAGGTCGTCTAAGTGATTTTCATCGCGGCATTGTTTCGCTCTTTCTAAAAGTGATACCGAACCTTCAATACCTGTGACCTTTGCACCAAATGTCGCAATTGGTAATGTGAAATTTCCTAAGCCACAAAAAAAATCAAAAATCTGATCATCTTTAGAAGGTTTTAATAGACTCATAGCCCTTCTAACTAAAACCTGATTAATAAAAGGATTGATTTGTGTAAAATCATAAGGCATGAAATTAAATTGAAGTTCAAATTCTTTTAAAGTATAAGAAAGCTTTACGTCATCCTTTTTTGATAAAGGCTTAATAGTGTCAGGCCCTTTTGACTGTGTCCAAAATTGCACAGGATGTTGAGATGAGAATGTGTTTAAAAGAGCTTCATCGTTAACATTCAATACGTCTAGTATTCTTAACACTAATACAAGATGGTTTTGATCAGCAGCAAATTCGATTTGAGGAATTTTATCTTTAATTGAAAGCTGTGTGATTAAGTCTTTAAGCTTAGGCAAAATATCAGATAGATTTTTAGGTAGGACTTCACAACTTGAAATATCAGCAATGAAATGCGTTCTTTTTTCATTAAACCCTACAAGCGCTTTGTTTTTCTTAACAACGAACTTAACTCTTAAGCGGCCTTTGTATCGATAATTCCAGGAAGGTCCCGCAAGAGGTGTCAATAAAGTTTCTGGCTTTACTTTTCCAATGCGCGATAATGTATTTTCAAATACTCTTTGCTTTGCTGCAATCTGAGCTTGAAATTCGAAATGCTGCATGGAGCAACCACCACAGAGATTAAAGTGATCACACTTAGGTTTGACTCTTAAATTAGATTGCTTTATGACTCTTTTTATAAAAGCAATTTCATATGTTGATTTTCTAACATAGGATTCGCATTCTACAATCTCTCCCTGAAGGGCGCCTTCAACAAAAATAGCTTTACCTTCAACATGAGTAACGCCCCTACCTTCTTGATCAATATTCTCTATTGTAGCGAGTAATATTTTTTTTTTAGGTTTGGTGTCGTCTCGCATTTATTAAGGCTTAAGATTTCCAAGCGGAAAGAAATTCATTCCAATAGTCTTTCTGATAGCCTTGAATAGTATTCTTCACTAAATTAATTTCAGCTTCATATTCATTTTGATTAAGCTGTCCTCTAATTAACTGAAATTTGAGATAAACAAGATAGGTATTGGCGACATCCGTTTCGCAATAATCTCTAATAGATTGAATGTCTCCTTGTTTAAAGGTATCCCATACTTTGCCACCATCCATGCCTAATTTTCCTGGGAAGCCACATAGTTTTGCAATATCGTCTAAAGGTGCATTATTTTTACCTTGAAACATCGCTAAGAATTCCATCAAGTCAGTATGTCGCATGTGATATCGACTTAAGTAATTATTCCACTTAAAATCTTTATCTATTTCACCCATGTCTAAATATTTAGATGCATTAATGCCATACATTAATGCCCTGTAATTTAAAACAGGCAAATCAAATCCTGAGCCATTCCAGGATACAAGTGTAGGTGTATATTTATCGATACCATCAAAAAAACGTTGAATGACTTCATCTTCTTTGTCATTAAGATCGCCAAGTGTCCAAATTTTTAATTGATCTTTTTCCCGAAGTACACAAGAGATAGCTACAATCTTTTGGAGGTGGTGTTGTAAAAAATCAGACCCATTTTTTTGTCTTCTTTTATATAAGGCCGCATTCACGATGTCATCATCGGATAAATTTTTATCAAATGTATATAAAGACCTAATACCTTCGATATCAGGAATGGTTTCAATATCAAAAACTAAAATAGGAATCAAAGATTTAGCTCAAGAATAAATTAGAAGATAAATATCGATCACCTCGATCACAGGCAATCGATACAATCACAGCATCTTTATTTTTTTTTGCAATTTGCAGCGCTACATAAAGAGCGCCTCCTGTAGACGCCCCTGAAAAAATACCTTCTTGCACAGCAAGATTTCTTGCAGTTTCCTCAGCTTGTTGTTGCGTTATATATTCAATATGATCAATATTTTTAGAATTATAAATTTTAGGCAAATAAGCTTCAGGCCATTTACGTATCCCTGGGATTTGAGAGCCTTCTTCTGGTTGAACACCTATAATTTGAATATCTTTATTCTTTTCTTTTAAAAATTGAGATGTGCCCACAATAGTTCCCGTAGTGCCCATACTTGAAATAAAGTGCGTCACTTTCCCATTTGTGTCTTTCCATATTTCAGGGCCTGTGCCCTCATAGTGAGCTTTAGGATTATCAGGATTACTAAATTGGTCCAACACAAAACCTTTGCCTTCTTCTTGCATCTTTAAGGCAGTATCTCTTGCAAGTTCCATACTTCCTTCTTGAGATGTAAGTATAAGTTCTGCCCCAAATGCTTTCATCGTTTGTCTTCGTTCAATAGTTTGGTTTTCTGGCATCACTAAAATCATTTTATATCCCTTCATGGCAGCAACCATTGCAAGTGCAATACCTGTATTACCAGAAGTGGCTTCAACAAGTGTATCTCCAGGTTTAATATCCCCTCTCAGTTCAGCGTTATGAATCATTGAGAATACGGCCCTGTCTTTTACCGAGCCTGCAGGATTATTACCTTCAAGCTTTAAATGAATTGACCCAGATGAGTTACCGTGCATGCGTTGAAGTGCTACAAGAGGTGTGTTACCAATAAAATTTTCTAAATTCATCACTTCACATTAGCCCGAAAAAGAAACATGGCATATATAAAAAACAAAATAAAAGCCATTAAAGATAATTCTGGAATTGTGATACCTAAAAAAGTCCAATCGATATGCGAGCAATCTCCTGTTCCCTTAAAAAGTAAATTTAAAGCTTTCGAAAAAGGAAAATTTTCAAACATATAATTTAAATCAACGCCACATTCTGATGGAACATCAATAGCTTTAGATTGAATTAAAATATGTTTAAAAGAAAATATCATCCCAACAATTGAAGTCAGGGATAAGAAAAATAAAGACACTTTTTTTATTAAAAGATTAGGTTTAATAAAAGAAATAATTAGAAAAAGACCCCCTAGCACCATAAAAATGATTCTTTGAGTAATGCATAAGGGGCAAGGTTCAAGATTAAATTTTTTTTGAATAACGATCGCTAATGCAACTAAAAAATAAGCTGCAAAAAAAGCAATTAAATGGGCTTGTTTGTGGGATAAAAAAAAATTTTTCATTTAAAGCTCTTTATTATTTATTAACTCTATAATGAAGATTATTGTAACGGATATCCTTCTAGTTTGATTAATTCAACATCAATAAATAGCCTTAACCCTGCTGAGAGCAAAGTATTTTCTGTTAAAGAAATTAATCGCCTTGTTCGTGAATTACTTGAACAAAGTTTTCCTACATTCTGGATTACAGGTGAAATCTCTAATTTTATAAGCGCATCTTCTGGGCATTGGTACTTTTCACTTAAAGATGACGAAGCTCAAGTTCGATGCACCATGTTTAAAAATAAAAATATGGCTGTCGGATGGGTTCCAAAAAATGGAGAAAAAATTGAAGCCAGGTGCTCTGTCGGTTTGTATGAAGCAAGGGGTGAATACCAGTTAAATATTGAATTTGTTCAGCGGGCTGGCCTAGGTCTGTTATTTGAAGCATTTAATCAATTAAAAGAAAAACTTAATAAAGAAGGCCTTTTTGAAGTTTCTCGCAAAAAAACAATTCCTCAGATCCCTAAATGCATTGGCATTATTACGTCGCCAACCGCTGCTGCTATTAAAGATATTTTAATCACTCTTAAAAGAAGAAGTCCTCATATCCCCGTCATTATCTACCCGAGCTTAGTCCAAGGGAAAGAAGCGCCTCTAGCTATTGTGAAAGCAATCCAAACGGCCAATAACAGAGCGGAGTGCGATGTTCTCATCCTTGCACGTGGTGGTGGCTCTATAGAAGATTTATGGTCATTTAATGAAGAAATTGTTGCACGTGCAATTAGCCAATCTAAAATACCAACAATTACAGGTGTCGGGCACGAAACCGACACCACTATTGCTGATTTTGTCTCAGATTTAAGAGCCCCCACTCCAACCGGTGCCGCAGAGCTTGTAACAAGTCATTCTGTGGAGATTATAAAAACTATTCTGATTTATAAGCATCAACTAATTAAATTAATGGCTAGCCAAATTCGTGAAGTGATGCAAAAAATTGATTATCTTGAAAAACGCCTTATATCCCCTAAATTACAAATACAAAGACAAAAAGAACAGATTTATCAATATATACAAAGAATTAATCAAAGTATTAAAAATACGTTGATTCAACATCGACTTCATATTGATAAATTAAAATTAAATTTAGATCATTTAAATCCTCATGCTGTTTTATCAAGGGGTTATTCCATTATTACGAATATCAATGGCACGATTGTAAATAATGTAAATCAACTAAAGCTTGATGATAAAATCCATATTCAATTGAACCATGGGCAAGCCGACGCTCATATTTCAGATCTTAAAAACAAATAATTTTTAGATTGAATTAACTTACTCATCAATACATGGAAGATAAAAAAAATAACCGTAAGGCTTCTCTTGCAACATTGTCGCTTGCTGCCTTAGGTGTTGTATTTGGTGATATTGGTACAAGCCCTCTTTATACAATGAAAGAGGTTTTCTCTTTAAGTAAACATCCTGTTGAACTTACCCAATTTAATGTTTTAGGCATACTGTCACTTATCTTTTGGTCGCTTATCATGATTGTCTCGGCTAAATATGTTGCTTTTATTATGCGTGCCGACAATCGTGGCGAAGGTGGAATTATGGCCTTACTTTCTCTTGCCAATAAAAATACTGTGAGTAGCAATAAAAGAACTTGGATTATGATTTTGGGGATCCTTGGGGCATGTATGTTTTATGCAGATGGAATGATCACGCCTGCAATTTCTGTATTATCTGCTATTGAAGGCCTGGAAGTGGTAGCCCCTTCACTTAATTATTTAATTATCCCAATAACACTTATTGTGCTTTTCATTTTATTTTGGGCGCAAAGCAGAGGAACGAGTGTTGTGGGCTCTCTATTTGGGCCCGTTATGTTTTTTTGGTTTTTAACACTTGCTGTATTAGGTATTTTAAATATCATACATCAACCTCATGTTCTTATCGCAGTAAACCCAATACATGCTTTTAACTTTTTTAAATTAGCCCCTATGGTTGCATTTGTTGCGTTAGGTGCTGTTGTTTTGTCAGTCACAGGCGCTGAAGCACTTTATGCAGATATGGGTCATTTTGGAAGACGTCCTATTAGGCTTGCATGGTTTGTTTTTGTACTTCCAGCGCTCACATTAAATTATTTTGGGCAAGGCGCTTTAATTATTAGCAATCCTGAAAATATCAAAAATCCTTTTTATTTAATGGCACCTGAATTTCTTGTGATTCCTTTAATTGTTTTAGCTACTCTTGCCACAATTATTGCCTCACAAGCTGTTATCACAGGCGCTTTTTCAGTTTCAAGACAAGCACTGCAATTAGGCTTCTTGCCTAGAATGCATGTTGAACATACTTCTGAAAATCAAGAAGGTCAAATTTATCTTCCAAGAATTAATTGGCTTTTAATGATTGCTGTAATGGTTTTGGTTATTACTTTCAAAAGTTCAGGTAATCTTGCAGGGGCCTATGGCATCGCTGTGACTGGGGACATGGTAATCTCAACCCTTCTTGCAAGTTTTGTTTTTTATGAAGTATGGAAATGGAATTCAACCAAAACGATTATCTTTATGTTTATCTTTTTGATGATTGATTTTGCATTCTTTAGTGCAAATATTTTAAAAATACCCGATGGTGGCTGGTTCCCAATTTTAATTGGTTTAATCATATTTCTTTTAATGACCACGTGGAAAAAAGGAAGAGCGCTTCTTTATAAAATATTAAAAGGTGAAGCAATTGAAATTAATTCGTTTATTAAATCTATAGGCGCAAACCCTCCTCCTAGAGTTGAAGGAATCGCAATATTTATGACACCTAATTCTGATGGCGTTCCTCATGCACTTTTACATAATTTAAAACATAATAAAGTTATTCATGAAAAAGTTATCATTCTCACAGTTATGTTTATGGATTATCCTCATTCCCTCACTAAAGATTTATTAACTGTTGAAAAACTACCTTATGATTTTTATAAAGTTATTGTTAAATATGGATTTAAGGATGAGCCTGACTTACCAAAGGATCTGGCCTTATGTGCAAAGAATGGCCTCAATATTGATCCTATGAATAGCTCCTACTTTATTGGTAAAGAAATTTTATTAGCCACTCCTAGAGACAATATGAATTACTGGAGAAAGAAATTATTTATTGGTTTGTTTAGAAGTGCTGAAACTATTACTAATCAATTTAAATTACCTCCTAACCGAGTGGTTGAGCTTGGAAGCCAAATATTGTTTTAAAAATGAAATATAAAGCTCTATTGTTTTTAGTATTTTTTATCGCAGGTTGCGCTTCAACTACTTTAAAAAATCAATCTGGTATTGATAGAAAACAATTACTGCTTATGCCTCAATCCATGGTGGTAAACATGGCAAATGACGGTTATCGAAGTGCGCTACGAGAAGCTGCAAAAAAAAATAAACTTAATGTAGATTCTACTCACGTTAATCGCGTCAAAAGAATTAGTAATAAACTTATTGCTAACGCCACCTACTTTAAACCTGAATCTTCTCAATGGCCCTGGGAAATAAACGTCGAAGATAATGACGAAGTAAATGCTTACTGTATGCCAGGTGGAAAAATTATGGTCTATTCGGGCCTTATTCGAAAACTAAATGCAACCGATGATGAATTAGCCGCTGTTATAGGACATGAAATTTCGCATGCACTTCGAGAACATGGAAGAGAGAGAATGTCGACGGCAGCCGTTCAACAATTAGGTTTACTTGGTTTTGCTGCATATATCTCAAATTCAAGCAATCAGAATAGAGCGAATGCTACGATGCAAGCCGCGTCACTTGGTGCCACTTTATTTTTTGTACTCCCTAATAGTAGAACACAGGAAAGAGAAGCTGACGCAATTGGCCTTGAGCTTGCAGCAAGATCTGGTTTTAACCCTTTTGCTGCAGTATCTTTATGGGGGAAAATGAAAAAACAGGATACAAAAAAACCACCTGAATTTTTAAGCAGTCATCCTTCTGATGACAATCGAATTAGAGAGTTAACTGATCTTGCATTTAAATTAAAACCTATATACGAATCAAATCGATCACGCTAATTACATTAGACTTTAATGTAAAATACTGTTTTAACTAAAAAATATATTCTCATGGACCAACTACAATCAATTATCGAAAAAGCTTTTGAAGAAAGAGCTGAAATCAATCCAAAAAATGCATCTAAAGAAATCAAAGAAACTGTAGATGAAGTACTTCATCGCTTAAATAATGGGTCCCTTCGAGTGGCCAGTCGTATTAAAGATTCGCAAGAGTGGGAAACACATCAATGGATTAAAAAAGCTGTACTTTTATCTTTCAGGCTCTACGATAACGAGGTTATGAAAAGTAGCTATACGAATTACTTTGATAAAGTAAATTCAAAATTTGCTAATTTTACTGATGAAGATTTTAAAGCCGGTGGTTATCGAGTAGTGCCTAACGCTATTGCTAGACGCGGTTCGTTTATAGGTAAAAATGTTGTGCTCATGCCTTCTTATGTCAATATTGGTGCTTATGTTGATGAGGGCACTATGGTTGATACGTGGGCAACAGTTGGTTCATGCGCGCAAATAGGTAAAAACGTTCATCTCTCTGGCGGAGTAGGTATTGGTGGTGTCTTAGAGCCTATTCAAGCAGGTCCTACAATTATTGGTGATAATTGTTTTATTGGTGCCCGATCAGAAGTAGTTGAAGGTGTTGTAGTTGAAGATAATGCTGTTATTTCTATGGGTGTTTACATCGGACAATCTACTAAAATTTATGATCGCGAAACAGGTGAAGTGACTTATGGCCGAATCCCTAAAGGGTCTGTCGTTGTATCAGGAAATCTTCCTTCAAAAAATGGATCTTATAGTCTTTATTGTGCAGTCATTGTTAAAAAAGTAGACGAAAAAACACTTGGTAAGGTAGGTATCAACGAGCTACTTAGAGGAATCTAAAGTATGGTTGTGTATGGTATTAAAAATTGCAGTAAAGTTAAAAAGACATTAATTTGGTTTGATAATCATAAGATTGAATATGATTTTTATGATCTTAAGAAAAATAAATTAAATGCTTCTACCTTAACTACATGGTTTAAAAAATTACCTGCTGATTTAACTTGGGATATGGTGATTAATAAATCAGGTATGACTTGGAGAAATCTAACGGAGCGTGAAAAAAAATATGCGGATAAGCAAGATACAGCGATTAAACTTATTATAGATAAACCCACTATTATGAAAAGACCTTTAGTTGAAATTGATAAGAAGCTTGTATCACTCGGTTTTGATGAAACAAAATTTAATCAATTATTTAAAAATAAAAAATGACAAAAACTTTAGAGTTAACAAAAAATTTAATCGCTAGAAAATCAAATACGCCTAATGATGCTGGCTGCCAAGATTTACTAATTACACTTTTGGAGCCTTTGGGATTTAAATGCGAAAAAATTAAATCAGGGGATGTTGAAAATTTATATGCTAGAAAAGGCATGGAAGCTCCTTTCTTTGTTTTTGCAGGTCATACAGATATAGTTCCAAGTGGTCCTGTAGACCAATGGACCTTCCCTCCTTTTGAGCCCACCATTAAAGATGAAAAGCTTTTTGGAAGAGGAGCGGCAGATATGAAAACATCTATTGCCGCTTTTATTGTATCTATTGAAGAATTTTTACAAGAAACTAAGAATTTTAAGGGGTCTATTGGTTTAATCATTACCTCAGATGAAGAAGGAGTTGCTGTTGATGGAACGGTTAAGGTAGTAGAGCTGCTTAAAGAAAGAAATGAAAAAATTGATTTCTGTTTAGTGGGTGAGCCAACTTCACATGTGAAATTTGGAGATATGATCAAAAACGGTCGAAGAGGATCTCTTTCAGCAAAACTTACTGTAAAAGGTATTCAAGGCCATATTGCATACCCTCATTTAGTAAAAAATCCAATTCATATGGTAGCGCCAGCCATTACAGATTTAGTCAATATGTCCTGGGATGAAGGCAATGAATACTTTCCAAAAACTTCTTGGCAAATTTCAAACATTAAAGGTGGCACAGGGGCTGCTAATGTAGTTCCTGGTGAAGTAGATATCCTTTTTAATTTTAGATATTCCACTGCAAGTACACCTGAAAATTTGAAAGAAAGAGCGCATGCAATTTTAGACAAACATCAGCTTGACTATGCAATTGATTGGGAATATTCAGGCAATCCTTATCTTACAAAAAAAGGAAGGCTTGTAGAAATTTTATCAAGTGCGATTAAAGAAACGGTTGGTATAACACCTGAATTATCAACTACAGGTGGAACTTCAGATGGTCGCTTTATTGCTAACATTAGTGATCAGGTAGTTGAATTTGGCCCACTCAATGCAACGATTCATAAAATTAATGAATGTATTGATGTAAAAGATATTGAACCGCTTAAAAATATTTATAAATTAGTTTTATATAAGATTCTTGTTTGAATAATCCTCAACTACTCAATCAATTTTTTTCCATTAGAGACTGGCTGAGATATACAGTTAGTCGATTTGAAAGTTCGGATATATTTTTTGGTCATGGAACATCTAATGCATACGATGAAGCTGTTTGGTTAATTTTTGGATTCTTACATTTGCCTCATGACACAATAGATAATTTTTTAGATGCGAATATTACAGTTAAAGAAAAAAAAGATTTATTACTTCTGATTGAAAAACGAATTAATGAAAAAATCCCAACTGCTTATCTTTTAAATGAAGCGTGGTTAAAAGATTATAAATTTTATGTAGATGAACGCGTTATCGTTCCGCGATCTCTTATCGCAGAATTACTCAGTGAAAATTTTTACCCATGGATTGAACGCCCAGAATCTATTCATATTGCGTTAGATTTATGTACAGGGAGCGGTTGCCTTGGAATTATGATGGCACATGTTTTTCAGAATGCCTCTATTGATCTTGTCGATATTTCTGAAAAAGCATTGCAGGTAGCTCAAATCAATACTGATAATTATGGCCTTAATGATCAACTAAACTTAATTCAATCAGATTTATTTCAGGCTCTTGATGAAAAAAAATATGACCTTATTATTTCTAACCCACCTTATGTTAACCAAGCGTCTGTAGATAAATTTCCATTAGAATTTTTAAAAGAACCAAACATAGCATTAGGAAGTGGAAATGATGGTTTGGATCACACAATTAAGATTATTCATGAAGCAAAAAAATATCTCAACGATGATGGGGTTCTGATTGTTGAAATTGGTCACAACAAGGAAATTTTATTAGAAAAATTTCCTCAAACTGAATTTCAATGGTTGGAAGTCTCACTAGGTAATGATTTTGTCTTTATGCTGCACAAATCTCAGCTGCCTATTTAAATCTTCTTGATATCTGAAGCGCTTCTAATTCTTCTCTTAGTAGTTTTTTTACCTATTTTTTTAGCTTTTCTATCTGCCATTTCTTTTCGATCAAATTTAACCTTAGGTGCATAAGGAGCAGGATGAGCATGTTTTTTACGCGCTTTTATTTTATTAAGGCTTTCATTTCGACTAACTAAAGAAAAAGGCATATCAAGCCATTTCAAAATTTTCTCAACCTCTTTAACTTCGAGTTCCAACATCATCCCTCTCTTTAATCTAGAGGGGAGAGATACAGGACCGAATCTTGTTCTAATTAAACGGCTCACTGGTAAAATAAAATGGTCAAATAGACGCCTTACCTCTCTATTTCTTCCTTCCATAAGAACTACTTGATACCATCGATTTGCTCCTTCGCCGCCCTGATAACGAAGCTCATCAAATTTAGCTATACCATCTTCGAGTTTTACACCAGATTTTAACTTTGAGATTTGATCATCAGTTAATTCTCCAAATATTCGCACAGCATATTCTCTTTCAATTTCAAATTTAGGATGCATAAGTCGATTAGCTAAGTCGCCTGACGTTGTAAACATCAAAAGTCCTGAAGTGTTAATATCAAGACGACCAATAGAAATCCATTTTTCATCTTTAATTCTTGGTAACTTTGAAAATACTGTGACTCTTTTTTGTGGGTCACTGACTGAAACAATTTCACCTTCAGGTTTATGGTAAAGAAGAATCTTTGGAAATTTTGATTCAAAAAATAAATGAACAATTCTTCCATCAATTTTAATAGCGTCATTACTATAGATAAGCTGCCCTAATGTTGCTGGAGAGTCATTTACATGAACACGCCCTGCTTCAATATATTTTTCCATTTCCCTTCTGGAACCAATACCTGATTGCGCAAGAAGTTTATGAAGGCGCTGAGATTTAGATAAAGCTGGCTTAACGTTATCTTTATTTGAATCTGAATTTTGTGAACACATAAAGTAATTAAGTCATAAAAGACTTAGTTTAAACATTCAAAGATATTTCGTTTTGCAAAAAACTTTCAATATCGGGAAGCTCGGATAATGATCTCAAATTGAAATCATTTAAAAAGTGTTTAGTAGTACCATATAAAGAAGGTCTGCCAGGCACGTCTTTTTGGCCTATGACATCAATCCAATCTCTTTCTTGTAGCTGTCTAATAGCATTAGGATTGAGAGCAACACCTCTAATTTCTTCAATATCGCCTCGAGTCACAGGCTGTCTATATACAACAATGGCCAAAACTTCCATCACGGCGCGGCTATATTTAGATACTTTTTCTGGGCTTAATCTCATTAAATAACTTGCAAATTCTTCCTTAGCTTTAAAGCGATAGCCTGAGGCTACAAGTACTAATTCCATAGTGCGATCTTGCCATTCTGTTTTTAGTTCATCTAATAACATTCTCAATGTAGATCTTTCAATTTTCTCAGGAAATAATTTTTGTAAATCATCCAAAGATAATGGATTAGCCCTTGTGAGTAAAGCAACCTCAAGTATTTGTTTAATTTTTGATATATTGTTTAAATCTATCATGGCTTAATTAATTTGTAATTTTAAATAAATGGGTGAGAGACTTTCTTGTTGTGTAATTTTAATAAGTCGTTCTCTTGCTAATTCTAATATAGCTAAGAAACAAACAACTAACTTTTGTAATCTATCTTCGGCTATATTAAAGAGAGATGAAAATTCTACGAATTCTTCTTCTTGAAGCTTTCTAAGAATTAATGACATATATTCACGCACAGACAATTCATTTCTATAAACTTTATGAGCCTCAAAATTTTTTGCGCGATTTAAAATATTTTTCCATGCAACAAATA
The DNA here is from genome assembly GCA_009693175.1 of Candidatus Methylopumilus sp. Lineage (GTDB taxonomy): Bacteria > Pseudomonadota > Gammaproteobacteria > Burkholderiales > Methylophilaceae > Methylopumilus. The sequence continues at coordinate 28,080 of SHXT01000004.1, read as the reverse complement.
TTTCATCAATAGAAACATCTGGATATGTAATTTCTGTAATTTTTTCAAAATATGCATTAGCTACATATAAATCAACTCCCACTTGCGGCATCTGTGTGAGTTTTTCAGAAGCTATTTTAATTAACTCATACTCCATTAATTTTCTAACAAGCTCGGCACGAGGATCTTTCTCTGCATCAACTTCAATTGATTTTTTAGGAAGTAACATTCTGGATTTAATCTCGATCAGCACTGCAGACATCAATAAATAATCTGCAGCCAATTCAAGTTTAATTTTTTTCATCTTTTCTACATAATCCATATACTGAATTGTTAAATCAGCCATTGGAATATCTAAGATATCTAAATTATGTTTTTTTATAAGATATAAAAGAAGATCGAGTGGACCTTCAAATGCTTCTAAATAAATTTCTAGCGCATCAGGTGGAATATAGAGATCCTGAGGTAAGGTCTCAATCTTTTCTCCATGAATTTTACCGATCGAGATTGATTGAACTTCGATATTCATTAATAATTTAACCTCATAGCTTCCCTAACTTCTCGCATAGTTTCTCTTGCTAATTTTCTAGCTTTTTCACAACCTTCAGCAACAATATTTTTTACCAAATCAGGATCCTCAATATAATGAGATGCCTTTTCTTGCATTGGTTTTAATTCTTTATTGATTGCATCAATCACGGGCTGCTTACATTCAATACATCCTATTTTAGCTTCTTTACACCCAGTTTTTGCCCAATCTTTGATTTCTTGACTCGAATAAACTTGGTGTAATTGCCACACAGGACAGTGATCTGGATTGCCAGGATCATTTCTTCTCACTCGCGCAGGATCCGTTGGCATTGTTTTAATTTTTTTCTCAACTGATTCAGAAGATTCTCTTAGTGCAATTGTATTATTGTAAGACTTAGACATTTTTTGACCATCTAAACCAATCATTTTGGATGCGGGAGCTAATTTATATTCAGGCTCAACCAAAATCATCTTGCCACCACCTTCTAAGAATCCTAACAATCTTTCTTTGTCCCCCAAACTCAGGCCTTGATGCTCTTCGATGAGTACGCGTGCAGACTCTAACGCTTCTTCGTCGCCATTTTCCTGATAAGCTGTTTTCATTTCAATGTAAAGATTACCTTTTTTTGAACCTAATTTTTTAATGGCTTCTTCTGCTTTTTCAACAAAACCAATTTCTTTGCCATAAAGATGATTAAAACGTCTCGCAATTTCTCGTGTAAATTCAATATGAGGAATTTGATCTTCGCCTACAGGAACTTGCGTTGCCTTGTAAATTAAAATATCTGCACTTTGCAGAAGTGGGTAACCTAAAAATCCATATGTAGACAAATCTTTAGAAGACAGCTTTTCTTGTTGATCCTTATAAGAAGGTACTCTTTCTAACCACCCTAAAGGAGTAATCATCGAAAGCAAGGTATAAAGCTCTGCATGTTCAGGCACTTTAGATTGGATAAAGATTGTTGCTGTCGCCGGATCTACCCCAGCTGCAAGCCAATCAATTACCATTTCCCAGACATTCTCTTCAATAATCTCAGGTGAATCATAATGCGTTGTTAATGCATGCCAATCCGCTACAAAGAATAAACATTCAAACTCATGCTGAAGGTCGATCCAATTTTTTAATACCCCACTGTAGTGGCCCAAATGGAGACTTCCCGTAGGTCTCATACCAGATATAATGCGTTCAATAGCCATAATTATTTTGATTTATAAATTTCTATGCAAATATTTTAAAAATAAAATTCGCACTTGATACAATTAAAGGATATAAATCTAAAATACCGCTAAATAATAATATGATCAATATAATAAAACCATATCTCTCTACTTGCGCGTATTTATAAGCTATGCGCTTAGGCAATAAACTTACAGCAATCCTTCCTCCATCTAAAGGTGGAAGGGGTATTAAATTAAGAATCATAAGTGCTAAGTTAATTTCAACTCCAGCTTTACACATCTGCTGTGAAAATAGGCTCATTACTTCTGGAAGTCTAGGAGCCTGACCTAACAAAAGTACCCAGAATATAGCCATAATTAAATTTGAAAATGGTCCTGCAGCAGCAACCCAAAGCATATCTTTTTTTGGATGGCGTAAATTCATAAAATTTACAGGTACAGGCTTTGCCCAGCCAAATAACATATGGGCTGGTGATAAAAAAAGTAAGGCTGGAAGAATTATTGTGCCTATAAGGTCAATATGTCTCATTGGATTAAGACTGATTCTATTTTGATGGTAAGCAGTTAAATCACCAAAATATTTTGCCGCGTAGCCGTGAGCTGCTTCATGAACTGTAATTGCGAAAACAACCGGGAGGGCTATAACCGTTAGATACTGTAATGTCGTTAATTCCATATATAGAATGTCATTCTATTTGAATATTCTTCTTTTCATGCAGTTTTAAGAAAAAATTTAATTTAGTAAGGCATTGACTTCATTCCAATTTTTCCATATCGGAACACACTCTTGAGGGAGATTGGGTAGAGAGCCCATTTCTCTATATGAGATACCTGGCCCATGGTAATCGGAACCTGTTGACGCAAAAAATTCAAGCTCATTAGCAACACTTGCAAATTTTTGAGATTGCTCTTTCGTGTGACTACCTGTAATGACTTCAATACCTTTGCCCCCTATTTCTTTAAATTCATTCAGAAACATCAAAAGATTATTTTTGCCCAAATCATAGCGAGCAGGATGAGCAATGGTTGCAATGCCACCACTCTCATGAATCCAAGAAAGTGCATTTTCTAAAGTTGTCCATGTATGCTCAACAAAACCAGGCTTCCCTTTGACAAGGAAATTTTTAAATACGGTTCTTACATCCTTTGCATAGCCTTCGGCAACTAAAAATCTTGCAAAATGGGTGCGGCCTAAAATACCAGATTTTGCGTATTTTAATGCACCTTCTAAGCTCCCTTTAATACCTATTTGATCGAGTGCATGCGCCATTATCTTTGCTCTCTCAAAACGTCCCTCTCTAATTGAAGAAAGTCCTTGCAATAAAGCTTCGTTTTCAGAGTTAATATTGAGCCCTACTATATGAATAGTGCTCCTTTTCCATGTCACCGAAATCTCAACGCCATGAATCAAATGGATGCCAGAAAGCATAGCTTCTTCACTAGCCTCTTTAAGACCTTCAACATCATCATGATCAGTCAAAGATAATACTTTAATACCTTTAGATTTTGCATACTGAAGAAGCGCTCTAGGGGTTAATAAACCATCAGATATAGTAGAATGTGAGTGGAGATCAATCATGAATATAGATACAGAATTAAGTATCATCATGGTATCAGATAGTCTCTAGCAAAGATAATTAACAACGCCCTGGGTGACTTGAAATGAAATTTCTATTCGATCTTTTTCCGGTGATTCTTTTCTTTATTGCTTATAAATTTTCTAATATTTATACAGCAACTTTAGTTGTGATTGGCGCCACATTTTTTCAAGTCATTTATAGCAAACTTAAACATAAGCGTATAGATAAGTTACTCATATTTAATGCTGTCCTGATTAGTATTTTAGGAGGTACGACCTTATGGCTTCATAATACAAATTTTATTAAATGGAAACCAAGTATTTTGTATTGGCTATTAGCAAGTTCACTTTTATTTTTTCAATATTTCAAAAAAAATAATTTAGTAAAAAATCTTATGGGTCAACAAATTAAATTAAATGATAAAACTTGGAATCAACTAAACATTATGTCGGCTTTATTTTTTACGCTCCTTGGCGTGCTTAATCTCTATGTGGCTTATCATTTCTCAGAAAATGCCTGGGTAAATTTTAAATTATTTGGTATCACAGGATTAATTATGGTTTACGCAATTATCATTGGAATTGTCGCTTCGAAAGCAATTCACAAATAATATGTTTTACGCCATTATCGCTTTAGATAGCAAAGACAGTCTCTCAAAAAGAATGTCATATAGGCCGCAACACTTGGCACGAATCCAGCTCTTGCAAAATCAAGGTAAACTTTTACTTGCAGGACCCTTCCCAGCGATTGATAGTATGGATCCTGGGCAAGAAGGTTATACAGGAAGTTTAATTGTTGCTGAATTTGTATCACTTAAAGAAGCAATCTTATGGGCACATGCCGACCCTTTCTTTACCTCTGGCGTATATGCATCTGTTGATGTTAAACCATTTAGAAAAACGCTTCCTTAAATGATGCTTCAAGATCTTATAAAAGAAAGGCTCGCATTTTTAGAACCTACTGTTTTAGAAATTACGGACTTAAGCCATCTTCATAAAAATCATGCTGGAAATAATGGTGGCTATCACTTTGATTTGAAAATAGCGAGTTCGCAATTCTACGGAAAATCAACGATAATGAGGCATCGGATTGTATACGATGCACTTAAAGATTTAATTCCTCAAAAAATTCATGCATTAAGCATTAAAGCTGATTTTCCCTAGGAATCACCTCTTCAATATTAACGAACAAGGAGATCTATGTTTTCTTTTATTAAAACCTTCATCATTATTTTGCTCATACAGCTTTCAAACTTAGCGCAAGCTGCCGATTTTAATATTACTGTCAATGGCAAACCTATCAAAAAGAACTTATATGATTTTGTAGTCAAAGACCTTGAAAATCGCGGGCAAAAAATGGATGACAATCTTAATCATATGATCGTAAATCGCTTGATTGCAATGGAACTTATCAACCAAGAAGCAGAAAAAACAGGCCTTTCTAAAGATTCAATTTATCTTATGAAAGAAGAATTGGCGCGTAAAGAAATGCTTTACAACACTTATCTTCAAACCTATGTGCAGAAAAATCCAATTTCTGAGTCTGATATTAAAAATGCATATGAGCAATATAAGAAAGATCTGGGTACTCAAGAATTTAATGCAAAGCATATTCTTGGAGCGAGTGAGCAAGAGGCTAAAGATATTATTGCTGAGCTTAATAAAGGTGGTAATTTTACAAAAATTGCCAAAGATAAATCAAAAGATCCTGGCTCAAAAGATAAAGGTGGCGACTTAGGTTGGTTCCCAGCAAATACAATGCCTAAACCATTTGCAGATGCTCTTATATCACTTAAAAAAGGCGCCATTACACCAACACCTATACAAACTCAATTTGGTTGGCATGTTATTAAACTTGAAGATACAAGAGCACTTCAAGCGCCTGAATTGAATAAAGTTAAAGATGGTTTAGCTAAAACACTACAACAGAAACAACTTGATAAGCTTGTTCTAGACCTTAAAGCAAAAGCCAAAATTGTAGACAATCGCAAATAATTACTTAAGATCAACATCATCTAAGCCTGCTTTTAGCAGGCTTTTTTGTATATAATAATAAGAATCATTATCATTTAGATTTATATGTTTACTTTATCTCAGCTCATAGAAGGTCAAACAGGCATCATTCAAAAGCTTGATATGGAGCGTCTTCTCGCCCAAAGACTTAACGCTATGGGCTTAAAAGAAGGCAAAAGAATAATCGTGCTTAGAAAAGCTCGATTTAAAGGCCCTTTTCATATAAGAATTGATACAACTGAACTTATGATTCGCGAGCGCGAAGCCTCATACATTAAAATAAAACGCAATTAACTATGAAACGTATTGCTCTTCTTGGTATGCCAAATACTGGAAAGTCGACACTTTTTAATCGACTCAGTGGTTCATCAGCGCGTGTCGGAAATTGGCCGGGTATCACTGTAGACCTTCATGCCGTTAAAACGCTGTTAGGTAATCACATCGCTGAACTTGTTGATCTCCCTGGTATTTATGATCTTCAAGGCTTATCTGAAGATGAAAAAATTGTACAAAACTTTATTAGCTTACATAAAATTGATTTGGCAATCGTCGTCTTATGCAGCGCTCAAATCGAGAGGCAACTATCCTTATTGTTACAACTTCAACAACTTAATATTCCATGCGTTCTTGCACTCAACATGGATGATGAAGCAAAAAAAATAGGTGTCACGATTAATCATGTATTACTAGAAAGAAAACTTGGGCTACCTGTCATTAAAACAATTGCTAAATATGGTCAAGGCATTCAAACGCTTATGCAAGCATGTACGCATGAAATGAATAAAAAGCATACCGCTGGAATTAAGAAAATTAAACCGCTTAATATGTCAGATCAGTTATCCAATGAAACAACTATCGCTTCTCTTGTAAAATCTACTGTTAAATATTCTCTTAAACTTAATGATAAAAATACTAAGAAATTAGATGCGCTATTTTTAGACCATTATTGGGGGCTACCTATTTTCTTTTTAATTGTATTCTCAATTTTTCAACTCATTTTTAGCCTAGGTAAACCCATTCAAGATTTAATGACTCAATTTTTTAATTTCTTTAGAGTGGGTTATCTTGATCCACTTTTTACATCTGGCCATAGCATTTTTCATAGCTTACTTCTCGATGGTGTATATCTTGGAGTCACTACCGTAGCAGCTTTTGTTCCAATTATTATTCTATTTTTCTTAATCATGAGCATTGTGGAAGATAGTGGCTATTTCTCTAGAGCTGCATTTTTAATGGATTCGCTGATGGAAAAAATAGGTTTAGATGGCAGAGGTTTTGTCATGATGCTTATGGGGTTTGGTTGTAATGTACCGGCACTTATGGGTACCAAAATTATGCGCACACAAGAGCTTCGTTTGTTAACTATGTTTGTGATTCCATTTTCTTTATGCTCGGCAAGATTGCAAGTATTTTTATTTATTATTACTGCTTTATTTAGCGCAAAATATGGCGCGCTTGTTCTATTCTGTCTTTATTTATTAAGCTTCTTCACCATTTTTATTTCAGCCCTTATTTTTAAGCATAAATTTAAAAACGCAGAGCCTATTATTATTGAATTACCCCCATATCGATTTCCAACGCTGAATCATATCGTGAAGAGAAGTGTCCTTGAAATTAGACATTTTTTAACAAGAGCAACAAAATTTATCATTATTGGTGTTTTGCTTGTATGGGCATTAACGCATTTCCCAATAGATGTTCCTATAGCAAGTGAATTAAGCTATTCAGGACAATTAGGAAAATGGTTGTCTCCTATTTTCGATCCTATTGGCATTAATGAACAATTGGTCGTTGCATTAATTTTTGGATTTATTGCTAAAGAAATTGTAATTGGAGCATTGGCGGTTATTTATGGTGTTGAAGGCGCTAGTTTAGCTCACCATCTCTATACTAATGTAAGTCAAATTCAAGCTATCAGCTTTATGATTTTTACCCTCATTTACACACCCTGTCTTTCAACGATAGCTACACTTAAAAACGAATCCAAAAATCTTTCTTTTGTAATCTATTCAGTATGCTGGGCTATTTTCCTAGCATGGACATTTAGTTTTTTTTTCTATCAAACCTCACTCTACTTTTCTAGCTAATTTAATAAAAATTAAAAGAGTTTTAAAAAAAGCTTCTGTTAAAATTATAAGCTTAGTGTAACGTCTAAAATCAACCAAAAAAAATGCAAAACCAAGAAATTATTCATATCGCTGGTGGTCCAGCCTATTCAAAGTTTAGAAAAGAAAAACTTCTTACGAAACTTCAACAGATCAATACGCAAATCAAAGATATTTGTTCTGAGTTTATTCATATAGTTTGGTATGAAAAATATATTACAACATCAGAAAAAAATGTCTTAGAAAAAATTCTTCATTATGGCCCTAAAGCTAACCCGCTAAAGTTTAAGAGTAACTCTATTATTACAATCCCAAGGCCCGGAACCATATCGCCATGGGCTTCGAGAGCCACAGATATTGCAACACATTGCGGCCTTTCTCAGATCAAACGTATAGAAAGAGGTATAGCGATTTATCTCGAGCTCAAAGATGGATCTGAATTACCTTTAAAACAAAAAGAAATACTTTCATCTTTGTTACATGATCGCATGACTGAGGTTTCTATTTTTAATATCGATGACGCAAGTATTCTCTTTTCCCATTTACCACCTAAGCCCATTGTTTATGCTGAAATACTTAAAAATGGAAAAAAGATTTTAGATGATTTTAATAAAAATCTTGGACTTGCTTTATCGGAAGATGAAATTGATTATTTATTCAATTACTTTACCTCTATTAAAAGAAATCCTACAGATGCAGAGCTGATGATGTTTGCTCAAGCAAACTCAGAGCACTGTCGACATAAAATATTTAATGCAGATTGGATTGTTGATGGAGAGAAAAAATCTAAATCGCTTTTTGGAATGATAAAAAATACACATCAACTTCATCCCGGCAATACGATTGTTGCTTATTCAGATAATTCTTCGATTGTTAAAGGAAAAACTATTAATCGATTTTATCCAAATCAAGATGGAGTGTATCAATCACACTCAGAATTAACTCATTTTATTATGAAAGTTGAGACGCATAATCATCCCACAGCTATCTCACCATTTTCAGGCGCTGCTACAGGTGCAGGCGGTGAAATTAGAGATGAAGGCGCTACGGGCAGAGGATCAAAACCTAAAGCAGGATTAACTGGTTTTTCAGTATCTAATTTAAATATTCCAGAATTTACACAGCCCTGGGAAAAAGAACTTTATGGATTGCCTTTACGTATATCTTCGCCACTGCAAATTATGATTGATGGTCCTATTGGTGGCGCTTCTTACAATAATGAGTTTGGCAGGCCAAATATTGCGGGTTATTTTAGAACATTAGAAATTAAACATAGCAACGAAATAAAAGGTTTTCATAAACCTATTATGCTTGCGGGTGGTATCGGTAGCATTAATGATATACACACAAAGAAAAATGCTATTCCACCTGGATCACTACTTATTCAATTAGGCGGTCCTGCTATGTTAATTGGATTAGGAGGTGGTGCAGCATCAAGTATGGGTTCTGGATTCAATGCAGAGAATCTAGATTTTGATTCTGTTCAAAGAGGTAATCCAGAATTACAAAGAAGAGCTCAAGAAGTCATCGATCGATGCTGGCAATTAGGTAAAAATAATCCCATTTTAAGCATTCATGATGTAGGTGCTGGAGGCCTATCAAATGCATTTCCTGAATTAGTAAATGATGGCAATGTTGGCGCTACATTTCAACTAAGATCAATTAATAACGAAGAGCCTAGCATGTCACCAAGAGAGATTTGGTGCAATGAAGCTCAAGAACGTTATGTATTAGCCATTGAAGAAAAAAATCTTGATTTATTTAAATCACTTTGTGAGCGAGAAAGATGTCCATTTTCAGTTGTAGGTATTGCTGAAAAAAATAAGCAACTTATCGTTGAAGATAATCAATTTAAAACTGATGCTGTGAATATGAATTTATCTACTTTACTTGGCAAGCCTCCTAAAATGCTTCGCAATGTAAAAAGAAAGGAAAATCAACTTCATAAAACAAACTTCGATGTCATTGATATCAAAAAAGTGGCATATAGAATACTTCGATATCCAGCTGTTGCAAATAAAATGTTTCTTATTCACATTGGAGATCGTTCTGTAACAGGCTTAATTGCTAGGGATCAACTAGTAGGGCCTTGGCAGGTTCCTGTTTCAGATGTAGCGGTAACATTATCATCATTTGATAGTCTTATAGGAGAAGCGTTTGCTATTGGTGAAAAAACGCCCATTGCAATTATCGACTCGCGTGCATCAGTGAGAATGGCACTTGGCGAAGCCATTACAAATATATGTGCATCATCAATTCATCATATTGAAGACATCAAGTTATCGGCAAACTGGATGGCAGCAGCAGGTCACGAAGGAGAAGACGCCTCTTTATTTGATGCAGTTGAAGAGATGGGTATGAAACTTTGTCCTGACTTAGGCATTAGCATCCCAGTAGGGAAAGATTCCATGTCTATGAAAACAACCTGGCTAGATAAAAACAAGGAAAAAATGGTCGTCTCACCCGTCTCTCTTATTGTGACCGCTTTTGCGCCTGTGCATGATACAGAAAAAACGCTTACACCTTGTTTGGATAGAACATTACATGATAGTGGATTAATTTATATTGATTTAGGTTGTGGTAAAAATCGACTGGGTGCTTCATGCTTTAATTTAGTTTTTAATGAGGTTGGTGATATAGCGCCAAACTTAGACAATACCCAAACACTTAAAAAATTCTTTGCTATCATTCAGGCTCTCAAAAAAGAAGAGTTGATTGTTGCTTATCATGATCGTTCTGATGGAGGCCTCTTCTCAACTCTTGTTGAAATGGCCTTTGCAGGACGTTGTGGTTTAGATATTGATCTTACTAACTGTGGCAAAAGTATCTCTGCGCTCTTATTTAATGAAGAATTAGGCGCTGTTATTCAAATTAAAAAAGAAGATATTCCAGATGTATTAACGAGGCTTAATGAAACATTAAATAATCATGCTCATTATTTAGGGTCAATTAATACAAAACAAGAAATCCATATTCAACATTCAAATAAAACAATCTTCAAAGATACAAGAGCTAACTTACAAAGCGCATGGAGTGAAACATCTTATAAAATGCAATCGATACGAGACAATCCAGAATGTGCTCTCGAAGAATTTTCTCAAATTTTGGATGATCTCGATCCTGGCATTAATCCAAAATTTAATTTTTCAATACCTCAATCTTTCGCAATCAAAAAAACTAAGCCAAAAATTGCAGTTTTAAGAGAGCAAGGCGTAAATGGTCATGTTGAAATGGCTGCTGCTTTTACGACTGCTGGGTTTGAGGCACATGATATACATATGTCAGATATCATTTCCGGACGAAAATCTTTACAAGATTTTTCAGCGCTTGTTGCATGTGGCGGTTTTTCATATGGGGATGTCTTAGGTGCTGGTGAAGGATGGGCAAAATCAATCTTATTTAATTCAAAAACACGTGACGCTTTTGAAACATTTTTTTCAAGATCAGATACGATTGCACTCGGTATATGCAACGGATGTCAAATGATGAGCAATCTTAAAGAAATTATCCCTGGCTCCGATTTATGGCCTCATTTTATTAAAAATAAATCCGAACAATTTGAAGCAAGGTTTGTGTCTGTAGAAATCCTTAAATCAAACTCTATGTTTTTTAACGAAATGCATGGCGCCATACTTCCAATTGTGGCGGCTCATGGAGAGGGGTTTACCGAATATCAGTATAATAATCAAATGAATGATGTTTTAAATCATAAACTTGCAACTCTTCGCTATGTTGATAACTATCAAAAGGGAACTTCTGTCTATCCAATGAATCCAAATGGTTCTCCTGAGGGAATTACTGGATTTACTTCTGAGAATGGGAGATTTTCAATTATGATGCCTCACCCTGAGAGAGTTTTCAGATCCTCTCAAAATTCCTGGCATCCCAGAATATGGAGTGAATTAGCCCCATGGTATAAAATGTTCTCAAATGCCTATAAATTTTTTAACTAAATGAAAGAACTATGAAAAATGAATAAATTTTTAAAAACAACACTTGCTTTAATCTTGCTCACTTTTTCAATGCAAACTTTTGCATTAACAGATGCCGAACAAATTGAATTCAGTGGAGCTGTGAATGAAGGTAAATTAAAAATTGTAAAAAAATATATTGAAGTAAATAAAGTGGATATTAATCAAACATATTTTGCATGGAGTCCCCTCCTTATGGCTGCAGCCAAAGATCAATTTGAAGTTCTTAAATATCTAACTGATCATGGTGCTGATTTAAATTACACTCACCCACTTACTAAAATGAATGCATTTCACCATGCAGCTTTTGATGGTAGAGCCGATATAGTGAAATATCTTGCAGCTAAAGGTGCCGATATTAATAAGAGAATGAAGGGTGGCGTATCGATTGTAAGAGTAGTGAAAGATAAAGGCGATCAAAAAATGGCCGATTTACTTTTATCACTTGGCGTTAGCGAAGAAGGTTGCGAGGAAAAGTGTCTTTAATAGATTAGGTAATTTAGAGACTTAATTAATGAGAAATTTAAATGCCTTAATATTTTTAATTACATTGATCATGAATCTCAATATTGAGGCTCATGATCTTAATGTTTTCTCCGGATTTATTAATCCAGAATCAGTAGCTCAAGATTCGCAAGGCAATATTTATGTTTCTGAAATTGGTGAATTCAATAAAGATCGTGATGGAAAAATTACACTTATTGCAATAGACGGGACGCAATCTACATTCGCATCAGGTATGGATGACCCTAAAGGGTTGACTTTTGTAGGCAAATCACTATATGTCACAGATAAAAATCGCATTCTTAAAGTTGAAACTAATGGTAAGTGGGCTGTTTATGGCGGTACTATGTCTTACCCTCAAACACCTATTTTTCTGAATGATATAACCTCTGATGCCAAAGGTAATTTATATGTAAGTGATAGCGGAAACCTTGAAAAAGGTGGTGCACTATTTAAAATTAATCGAGATCAAAAAGTCACATTAATTTTAAATGAAAATTCGCCTGAAATTTTAGCTCCTAACGGCGTTATGTTTTTGAAAAATACATTATACGAAGTAGACTTTTCAAGCGGTATACTTTACAAAATAAATTTAAAAAATAAATCGATAAAAAAAATTGCTGAGGGGTTTAGTGGCGGCGATGGCCTTATTAAGAGCGGGGATACTTTTTATATCAGTGACTGGAAAAATGGAAAAATATTTAAGGTAAAAAATGAGAAGGTTACATTATTCAAAGAAGGCTTTAAATCTGTTGCTGATATTGCATTATCCAGTAATGGAAAATCAATTATAGCGCCAGATATGAAAGCCGGCACAATTACTGTCATTGCAATTCACTAACAACCCAATTGAATAAAGATTTAAGAGTGCATTGCCTGGAAGCTCTGGCAATGAATGATTTAGATAAAAAAATAAATCATGTACATTTCATATATCAATCTTTTATATCTGATCTCTTTGCAATTGATTCAAAAGAAGATATACAGCATACTTATGACTTACCAGGGGCACCTTCTAAACCAGAAATTGTCGCTCCAAGGCTTGTAGAAAAAAGATCTTCAGCTACTGAGCAAGGTAAATTAATATTCATTCATGCATTAGCGCATATTGAATTCAATGCAATCAATTTAGCGCTTGATATTATTTGGCGTTTTAAAAATTTGCCAAATAAATTTTATAGTGACTGGCTTAAAGTGGCTTATGAAGAATCTATTCATTTTCAGATGCTCAATTCTTATTTAAGAAAATTCAATCTAAATTATGGCAGTTTTAATGCCCATAATAGTCTATGGGATATGGCCGATCGAACAAGTCATGATCTTATAGATCGCCTAGCTCTCATCCCAAGAACAATGGAAGCCAGAGGGCTTGATGTCACTCCATCTATTATTGAAAAATTTAAACAACAAAAAGATAATGAAATTACAACTATTCTTAAAAAAATATATGAAGAAGAAATTAATCATGTTTCTATTGGAAACGACTGGTACTATTGGGCTTGCAAAGCTAAAAATATAGACCCTGCGGAAACATATAAAAATTTACTTAAAACTTATAGTATTGAATTAAATTATCAAAAATTAAATAAAGAAGCGCGCTATCAAGCAGGATTTTTAGAAGAAGATCTTATTTAAACTTTAAAAAGGTTCAATACACCTTTAAAATCTAAATAGTTTAATTTAAAACGTGCATTTTTTTGTACAATAGGTTTGGCATGATAAGCGATACTATAGCTAGCTTCATCTAGCATCCTCAAATCATTTGCACCATCGCCAATTACAATTGTTTTAGATTTATCAATTTTTAATTTTTTCTGAAAATCTTTTACGGTTTGAGCTTTAACTTCATCATTGATAATTTGTCCCAATACTTTACCAGTAAGTTTTTTATCAACAATTTCGAGTTTATTAGATATTAAAAAATCAATGCCTAATTCATTTTTTACATAGCTCGTAAAATGATCAAATCCACTAGAAACAACTACAGTCGTCACATTGTTTTTACGGCATGCATCAATCCATTTTCGAACACCTGAATTAAATTTTAACCTTTCATGGATAACTTTAAAAAGCATTTCCTCATCAAGTCCTTTTAAAAAAGAAACTCGCTTAATTAGACTTTCTGAAAAATCAATCTCTCCCATCATTGCGCTTTTTGTAATTAAAGCAATATCTGCTTTTTTACCGCACATATCCGCAATTTCATCAATACATTCAATAGATATTAGTGTGGAATCCATGTCCATCACACACAAATCAAACTCACTTAAAGCAGAATAATTTTCTAAAATTGCAAAATCTATTTCTTTTAAATCTAAATAGCTTTTAAGTGCTTCTGACATAGGCTGATTTAGCTCGCATAAATAAATAGCATCATTAATCTTTTTCAGTTCAGTGGAGCCATCTGAGCCTAACATTTGAGCGATTTGCTGCAAATGACTTTGCAAGCTATGTTGTGACTGGATTAATAATTTCATAAAGTGAGTAAATTATATAAACTTAAAAATGAATAATTCTAACATTGCTTTGAAAATATAATTCTTAACTAGCATGTTTATCTAAATTCGTAGAAAATAATGCTTATTTAGTTCTTTATTTAACATGAATCTCCACGAATATCAGGCCAAGCAATTAATTTCAAAATACGGCATTTCTATTCCAAAAGGTATTGCAATTAAGTCTATTGATGAAGTGGATGGATCTATCTCACAGCTCAATTCACCGTCTTATGTCATTAAAGCTCAAATTCATGCTGGCGGCAGAGGAAAATCAGGTGGAGTTAAGATTGTCAGCTCTAAAAAAGAAGCTATAGATGTAGCAAACTCTCTTCTTCACAAAAAACTTATTACCTATCAAAACAAACCTGATGGCCAGCCTGTTAATGTTTTGCTTATTGAAGAATCATGTGAAATAAAAAAAGAAATCTATTTTTCTATACTGGTTGATAGGCAATCAGAAAGAATTGTTGTGATTGCATCTTCGGCGGGCGGAATGGAAATTGAGGAAATTTCTAAAACAAACCCTGAAAAAATCATTCAAGAAACATTTAGCCCTATTAATGGCCTTATGGAATTTCAATCAAGAAATATAGCCTTCGCTTTGGGTCTTCCTAATGACATTATCAATGACTTTGTTAAATTTGCTAAAAGTGCTTTTAGAGCATTTATTGAAAATAATTTAGCGTTGTTAGAAATAAACCCTTTAGTAATCACCTCTGATAAAAAAATCATTGCTTTGGATTGCAAAATAAATGTTGATGACAATGCCCTTTATAAACAAAAAACATTATCCGAGCTTCGCGACTGGTCCCAAAATGACTCAAAAGAAGCTGAAGCTTTTAATGCCGGCTTAAACTACATAGCCCTCAACGGAAATATAGGGTGTATGGTTAATGGTGCAGGACTTGCCATGGCCACTATGGATCTTATTAAACTTTATGGTGGAGAGCCTGCAAACTTTCTAGATGTTGGTGGTGGCGCAAATGCCGAAACGGTTTCTAAGGCTTTTAAAATTATTCTCGACGATAAAAATGTTCAGGTAGTTTTAGTGAATATTTTTGGTGGAATTATGCGTTGCGACATTATTGCCGAAGGTATTATTGCTGCTGTCAAAGAAGTAGGTATAAAAATACCTATTGTTGTAAGACTTGAGGGAACTAACGTTGATCTTGGTAAAAAACTCTTACAAACGAGCGGGTTAAATATTCAAGCTGCAAATACACTTACAGAAGCTGCCACTATAGCAACCAGCTTAATAAGAAAATAAAAAATGTCTATTTTAGTTAATAAATCTACAAAAGTTATTTGCCAAGGTTTTACTGGCAAACAAGGCACATTTCATTCTGAACAAGCCCTTACATACGGAACTCAATTAGTGGGTGGTGTGACGCCAGGCAAAGGTGGAAGTACACATCTCAATTTACCTGTTTTTAATACAGTAAGAGATGCTTTAAAAGCTACAGGCGCAAATGCGTCTGTCATTTACGTCCCTCCTGCTTTTGCTGCTGACTCAATTATTGAAGCTTCTGAAGAAGGTATAGAAATCATTGTGTGCATTACAGAAGGCATCCCTATATTAGACATGATTAATGTTAAAGCAGCCATTCGAACCAATCATTCAAAATTAATAGGGCCAAATTGCCCAGGTATTATTACCCCTGGGGAATGTAAAATTGGCATTATGCCTGGCAGCATTCATTTACCTGGGTCTATTGGTATTATTTCAAAATCAGGCACCCTCACTTACGAAGTTGTTCAACAAACAACTTTACTCGGCTTAGGCCAAAGTACATGTATAGGTATTGGTGGAGATCCCATTAAAGGTTTAAATTTTATTGAGTGCTTACAAATGTTTGAAGAAGATAAAAATACCTCTGGGATAATATTGGTGGGTGAAATTGGAGGCTCAGATGAAGAAGAAGCTGCTGAATACATAAAAAACCATATTAAAAAACCTATAGCGGGCTATATTGCAGGTATCACTGCTCCCCAAGGAAAGAGAATGGGACATGCAGGCGCTATCATTTCACAAGGCACTGGTCTCGCAATAGATAAAATTCGAGCGCTAGAAAATGCTGGGGTTAAGATGTCAAAATCGCCTGCAGATATGGGGTTAACTATGCAAACGCTAATAAAAAAATAAAAATTGTATAAAAAATATCTTTTAATTATTTTTTTAATAACTTCGTTTTTTGCATCTGTTGCATATGCCGAAGAATCAATTAACTACCTGTTAACAGCCGCTTCAAAAGGTGACTTAGAAACCGTAAGTGCCATCCTGGAAAGTGGTGGAAATCCAAATACTAAAGATGAAGATGGTGTGACTACTCTTATGTACGCAACAAGAAAAGACATGGATAAAATTGTTCAACTCTTAATTAAAAAAGGTGCCTCAGTAAATCTCACTGAGAATAATGGATGGACAGCTCTTATGTTTGCTGCAAAAAAAAATTACATAAGATCAGCTCAGCTACTTTTAGATAATGGTGCAGATCCTAAAATAAGAGATAATGACGGATGGAGCGCCTATGGATTAGCGGCAATTTCTGGCTACCATGAGACTATAGACCTTTTAATTAAATACGGTATTGACCCTAACAATGCCAATGATGCAGGGCAGACTGTTTTAATGTATGCAGCAAAAAATGGTGACATCAAAACAATCGAAACCTTACTTAATCATGGGGCAAATCCAGGAATTGTAGATAAATATAAATGTAGTCCTCTTATGTATGCTGCTCGCGAAGGAAATTTAGATGCAGTAAGCATTTTTATAAAACAAGGTGTAAAAATTGATTATGAAGATCAATTTAACTGGACAGCTCTTACCTGGTCAATTAAAAAGAATCATTTGTCTGTTGCAAAAATTCTTATAGAGAATGGTGCTAATGTAAATCGTAAAGATTCTGATGGCACTCCTCTTGTTTATTATGCGGTCAAAAATAAATCTAAAGAAATGATTCAGCTTTTAATTAACGCTCATGTCAATTTAAAAGAAAAAGATCGTTACGGATTAACAGCTCTCGTATATGCTTTAAAAGCTAAAAATACAGAAATTATTGATTTAATTAAAAATGCAGGTGGTAATTACTAAATCTCATGAAAATAGCATTGGCACAAATCAATTCATTTGTTGGCGATATTAAAAACAATAGCAATTTAATTATCAAAGAAGCTAAACGAGCTAGTCAACAAGGGGCAGAATTATTTATTACGCCTGAGCTATCAATATGCGGATATCCTCCGGAAGATCTCGTTCTAAGGCAAGACTTTCTTGATTCATGCCTAATTGCACTAAAAAAAATTGCCAGTGAACTACCTTCAATCAAAGTCATTGTAGGTCACCCTTTTAAAAAAGGCACTAAAATATACAATGCAGCATCTTTGCTTTTTAGAGGGAAAATTCAAGGCACTTACTTTAAACAAATCCTCCCTAATTATGGGGTTTTTGATGAGAATAGATACTTTACTTCGGGAACTAAAGAATTTATTTTTACACACAAAGATAGAAAATTTGGGTTGCTTATTTGTGAAGATGCATGGGATGAGCTACCTGGGAAATTATTAAAAAAAAATTCAATTGATAGCATTATTGTGATTAATGCGTCTCCTTACGAAATAGAAAAATCACAAGTAAGAAAAGAAATTATCCGTACGTTAGCAAAAAAAACTAAATCTACCGTAATATACTTAAATGCTATTGGCGGTCAAGATGAACTTATTTTTGACGGGGGTTCATTTATTGTAAATAAAGAAGCCAAGATTATTCATCAATCACCTTACTTCAAAGAAAATATCTCATTAATTGATATCTTTAAAAAAAATAATATTAAAAACATAATTCAAGAAAAAAACATAATTCAAGAAGTTTATTTATATGAAGCGCTTAAGCTGGCTTTAAGAGATTATATAAATAAAAATAGCTTTAAGAATATATTTATTGGATTATCTGGCGGCATAGATTCAGCTCTTGTTCTTGCTATAGCAAGCGATACACTTAATAAAAAAAATATTACTGCTGTAATGATGCCAACAGAATTCACTACAAATCTAAGCATTACAGAATCTCGTAAAATTATTAAAAATACTGGCGTCAATTACAAAGAAATATCAATTCAATCTATTTATAAACTTTATAGAAAAACATTATCTAAAGAGTTCAAAAATAAACCATTTGATTCTACAGAAGAAAATTTACAAGCTAGAATTAGGGGCGTTTTATTAATGGCGCTTTCTAATAAATTTAATGGCCTTATTATTTCAACAAGCAACAAAAGCGAGACGGCTGTCGGTTACACAACACTATATGGTGACATGGTAGGTGGATTTGCTCTACTTAAAGACGTTCCTAAAACATGGGTTTATAGATTAGCAAAGTATAGAAATACTGTATCTCATATTATTCCAATTGAAATTATTAAAAGATCACCTAGTGCGGAATTACGATCTAACCAGCTTGACCAGGATAGTCTCCCTAAATATGAAATTCTTGATAAGATAATTGAACTTTATATCGAAAAAGATTTGAGTGTAAGCTCAATTATTAAAAAAGGATTTTCTAGTAAAACAGTAAATAAAGTCGTAAAACTAATTAATAATAATGAATTTAAGAGAAAACAAAGTCCAACAGGCCCAAAAGTCACTAAAAGAGCCTTTGGTAAAGATCGACGATATCCAATAACTTTTAAACATTAATACATACCTTAAAAGGAAAGCATATGAAAAAAATTGAGGCAGTTATTAAGCCATTTAAACTAGATGAAGTTAGAGAAGCCCTTTCAGAAATCGGCATTAATGGAATAACGGCAACTGAAGTCAAAGGTTTTGGAAGACAGAAAGGCCATACAGAGCTCTATAGGGGTGCTGAATATGTTATTGATTTTTTACCTAAAATAAAATTGGATATTATTGTTTCGGATAAAATGGTTAAAAAAGTAATTGAAGCAATATCTTCGGCTGCTCACACTGGGAAAATTGGAGATGGAAAAATATTTGTAAGTAATATTGAGGAAGTTGTGCGAATTAGAACCGGAGAAACAGGCGAATCAGCTGTTTAAATTAGAGAATAATTTTCTAACAACTTCAAGATCTTCTGCTGTATCAACCCCAATGATGGGTGCATTTAAGGATTTTACAACGCCAATCTTAAAACCAGCATATAGGATACTAAGCTGCTCAAGTTTTTCAATACTTTCTAGATCGCTTCTCTTTATATCTCTATAATTTTTTAGAAATTTAGCTCGATAAGCATAAATACCAATATGCTGATAAAAATTTTCACTTTTAATTAATTTCTTATTAAATTCATCCCGCGGAAAAGGAATTGGTGCCCGACTAAAATACATAGCATTTGAATCTTTATCTAATACCACTTTTACATTATTAGGATTTATAAAATAATCGTAATCTGATATCAAATGACACAAGGTAGAGACAAACACATCTTTTTTATTATTTAAGCATTCTGCTACCTGATTGATTAAAGATGGATTAATTAATGGCTCATCACCCTGAACATTCACAATAATCTCATTATCTGACCAGTTCATCTTATTAACAACTTCAGCTACACGTTCTGTACCCGACTTATGTTGAACATCAGTCATAATAGATTTATAACTAGCTTCTTCTACAACGTCAAAAATCCTTTGGTCATCAGTCGCTACGATAACTTCGCTGGCGTTACTTTTTAAAGATTGCTTTACTACGTGAATAATCATTGGCATACCAGCAATATCTAAAAGGGATTTCCCTTCTAACCTGCTGCTTTTATATCTAGCTGGAATAACAATTTTAAATGTCATTAATAATCTTCATTATCATTAAGTTGTCTAGCTTCACTTTCCAGTAAAACTGGGATTCCATCTTTAATGGGATAAGCAAGTTTGGCGGATTTTGAAATAAGCTCATTTTGTTCTTTTTTATAAATCAATGGGCCTTTTGTAACAGGACAAACTAAAATTTTTAATAAATTTTTATCCATAATTTATATTTTTTAATTTCCTCAAAATAAAATTCATTAACTGTTTATCAACCTCTGCAACAATTGGTAAATACCAAAAATTACTTTTACAAAACTTTGTACATTTAATGGCATCTTTTTCAGTCATTATAATATTTTTATTTTTAATATTTTCAAAGTCTTTACTAGTAAATTGATAATGATCTTGGTATATCGACCTATTAAATTCTATATTAAATCTTTTAAGATAATCAAAGAATCTATATGGGTTACCAATACCAGCAACGACATGAATATTTTTTAACTTATCTTTTTTTAAATTGAGTTTTTTCCCATTCATTAAATTAACTAAAGAATCGCCTTTGTATTTCATGAGATAACTTTTACTAATAATTTTTTTGTCATTACATACAACAGCATCGACATATTTTAATCTTACTTTTGTTTCTCTTAATGGCCCTGCTGGTAATAAATAGCCATTTCCAAAATTTCTTGTACCATCTACAACTAAGATTTCAATGTCGCGTTTTAACCGATAATGTTGCATACCATCATCGCATAAAATAACATCTATTTTTTTATATTTTTTAATAAGCTCTGTTGCTGCTAACACTCTATTATTGCCTATAAAAACTGGTGCATTAGTATATTTTGCAATTAAAAGAGGTTCATCACCTACTTCAGAAATATCACTGTCTTGCAAGACCTCATTAATACCTATTTTTGTGGAGCCATATCCACGACTTAATATGCCTGGGTTATATCCTCTTTTTTTTAACTCATTGGCTAAATAAATAACTAATGGTGTCTTTCCTGTACCTCCTAAAGTAATGTTCCCAATAACAATAACAGGCACTTTTAATCTAAATGATTTTATAAAGTTAAATTGATATAGAAATTTTCTAACATTAGATAGCACATAAAAAAAACCTGATAGCGGGAGTAACAATAAAGAAATCCAGCATTTTGAGTAATGTAATTTAAATAAGATTTCAGCTGTTCTCAAAATACTATTCAAGTCCCTTTTTATATAAATCTGAATAATGTTTACAACGCTTCATAAGCTCACGATGTGTTCCAGAATCAACAATTTCAGATTTCTCAATAACAACTATTCTATCTGCATTAAGAACAGTTGATAGCCTATGGGCAATCACTATAGTTGTCCTATTTTTCATTAAATTATCCAAAGCTGCTTGAACATACTTTTCTGAATGAGAATCTAGTGCTGAAGTTGCTTCATCTAACAGCAATATTGGAGCATCTTTTAAAATTGCTCTTGCAATTGCAATTCTTTGCCTTTGCCCCCCCGACAGCCTTACTCCTCTGTCACCAATTTGGTGATCGAGTTTATTTGGAAGCAAATCAATAAATTCCCATGCATTAGCTGCAATAGCAGCTTTTTTTACATGTATTTTAGAAATTTTTTGATTTAAATTCCCATAAGCAATGTTATTAAAAACAGTATCATTAAATAAAATTGTATCTTGGCTTACTAAAGAAAATTGATCTCTCAAACTTTTTAGTTTTAATTTTTTAATATCCATGCCATCTAAAAATATATTGCCTTTATTAGTGTTGTAAAATTTAGGAATTAAATTTACTAGTGTTGTTTTTCCTCCGCCTGATTTTCCAACAAGCGCTATTTTCTCACCTGCTTTTATACTCAAATTAATATTTCTAAGAACATCGTTTTTTGTATTCTCATATTTAAATGAAACATTATTAAAATCAATATCCCCTTTAGCTCTCTTTATAATCTTTACGCCATTGTCTATTTCAAAATCTTGATCAATTAGGCCAAAAACACTTTGAGCAGCTGATAAACTAACTTGGTTTTTATCATTCACGGCTGTCAAATTTTTGATAGGCGCTATAAGCATCAGTAAAGCACCAAAAAACGCAGCAAATTCACCAGCAGTAAACTTTCCGAAAGAATAAAATACAATTGAAGATAAAGCGATTGCAGCGAGTAATTCAACCGTAAGAGAATTAAAAGAATAGAGTCTTGCAAGCTTTAAATATGTCTTTCTTATCTTTTCTGTAACTTTAGAAAATTGCAAAATTTCATATTCGCTTGACCCAAAAATTTTAACAATTCTTTGCCCAGAAATTGCCTCATCTGAAGCCATAGTAATCTCACCCATTGTTTCTTGAATATTTTTTCCAGCAAGTCTAAGCCTTGGAGACATAGCAGTTAAATAAAGAGCCATTAACGGTGCTAGTAAAGAAAAAATTAAGGTTAATTGCCAGTCCAAATAAAGCATATAAGCAATTATTCCCGTAATTGTTAAACCATCTTTAATAATAGTTAAAATAACCTTAGTAGCTACATTAGATAATTGTTCTGTATCATAAGTAATTTTTGAAACAATAAAACTTGAAGAGTTTTTATCAAAATAACTCATTGGAAAATGCATAATGCTTTTAAAAGCATCGCAACGAAGACCTTCTACAATTTTTGTTGAAACCCAATCCATTGAATAATTTGATACAAGCCCGGAAAATGCTCTTGTAAACATTACACCTAATAAAATCAAAGCAAGCGCAAGCCTTCTGTGCTCGCTTTGAGCTACAAATCCCTGATCGGTTATCTGCTTAATAATAACTAAGAAAGCTGTATTGGTTAAAGAAAGAATAATGAGAGAAAATACACTAAGAAATAAAACATACTTATATTTCCATGAGTATTTAAAAAGCCTCTTATACAGACCTTTAATATCAAGCGGCTTTAAAAGATTTTCTTTTTCAGTGATATTTGCCATTAGGCTAATGAATAACTAAACGTTGTATCGTTTAGTTAATTTTTGTTGAAAATGTAATATGGGTTAAACCAGCTTGTCTTGATGCTTCCATTACATTAATTACTGATTGATGCTCACATTTTGCATCTGCATTAATAATCACAGGTAATTCTTTTTCGCCTTTAGATGAATTTCTTAAAGCTGCAATGATAGAATCAAGGCTTTTATTAGGAAGCTGAACATCGTTTACTGAATAAACACCTTCTGCAGTGATAGAAACATTAATCACATTAGGTTTTTTATCTAGACTATTAGCTTCAGCAGTAGGAAGATTAATTTTCAACTCACTAAATCTTGAAAATGTTGTACTAACAACAAGAAAAATAATAATAACTAGTAATACATCAATCAAAGGAACTAAATTAAGTTCCAGATCTTCATGTTTTTTTCCTCGCTGAAAATTCATATTAAATCCCAGTTATTTATTTACGAACACCCATTAATTCAATTAGCTTAATGGCCTGCTGCTCCATATCAAAAATCAAGTCGTCTACTTTAGACCTAAAATAACGATAAAAAATCATTGCTGGAACAGCAACTATAATTCCAGTAGCTGTATTGTACAAAGCTACTGATATCCCTCTTGCAAATACTGCAACATCATGACCACTATTTGTAAATGAGCTGAAAAGATCAACCATACCAATCACAGTGCCCAAGAGACCGAGTAAAGGCGCTACTGCCGCAATTGTTCCTAGTGTAGATAAATATTTTTCAAGTTTATAATTAACTGATCTTCCGGACTCTTCTATAGCTTCTTGAATATGAGCTGCTGACGTATTCGAATTACTTAGAGCGCTTGCAAAAATCTCTCCTAAAAGTGAATGCTCTTTAATCTGTGCAATTACATCTTTTTTTACCGTGCCTTGATTTAATAATTTCTGAACTTCTGGAAGCAGATCACTTGGAGCAACAATTTCAGCTCTTAAAGACCAAAAACGTTCGCCAATAATTGCTAGAGCAATAATAGATGCAAATATGAGCGGCCAAATTGGCCATCCTGCAGCTAAGATAATTTCCCACATATCTGATTCTCCAAGTATTTTATGAGCATTATTCTAACTTAATATTCAAGTTATTGCTTAAATCGCTTTATGCTTTCTTAAGTTTTCCTTGATTTAATTTATATTGAAACTTTAGCTTTGATGCCAATTGATTATTATGAGTTACCAAAACAATAGTCGAATGATTTGCTTTTGCCAGGTCGAGCAACAAATCGAATACAAAATGCGCTGTTTTTCCATCTAAATTTCCAGTAGGTTCATCCGCAAAAATACAACTGGGTTTGGTAATTAAAGATCTGGCAATAGCTACTCTCTGTCTCTCACCGCCAGATAATTGAGACGGCTTATGAGTTAACCGTTTAGCTAATCCTATTTTCTTTAATAAAATTTCAGCCTCTTTAAATGCTGCTCTATAAGAGCATCTTCTTATCAGCAAAGGAAGTGCAACATTTTCTATTGTATTAAAATCATTAAGTAAATGGTGAAATTGATATACAAAACCTAAATATTTATTTCTCAAAACTCCTAGGCTATTCTGATCTAAATTAGAAATATTCTGGCCCAGAATTTTAACTTTTCCAGATGAAGGCTTTTCAAGTCCAGCCATTAAATGAAGAAGTGTGCTTTTGCCCGAGCCGGAGACTCCAACAATCGCTGTGTGATCTCCTTCATTAATATTAATGTTAAGTTTATTAATAACAGCTTCATCAAGACCATCAAACATCTTAGATAAATCTTTACAATTAATAAGCGATTTTTTAATCATGTTTCAATATCTCGGCTGGTGAACTTTTAGAGGCTTTCATACTAGGGTAAATTGTTGCAACTACAGATAAAAAAATAGCCAGCAATGTAATTAAAATTACATCACTCAATAAAAGTTTAGAGGGTACCTCAGAAATATAATAGATATCTTTAGATAAGAATTGGACATTAAATAAATGCTCTATAAAAGGGATAATTTGATCAATATTTAATGCAACAATCACCCCTAAAAGCACACCAACGAAAGTTCCAATCACGCCTATTAAAGATCCTTGAATAATAAATATAAATAAAATACTTCTAGGCTTTGCCCCGTAAGTTCTTAAAATTGCAATGTCAGATTTTTTGTCTGTTACTGCCATTACCAAAGTCGAAACAATATTAAATGCTGCAACTGCGATAATGAGCATCAAAATTAAAAACATGACTTTTTTTTCCATTTGAACAGCAGAGAAAAAATTAGCGTGTTTTTTTGTCCAGTCACTAATATAAAAAACACCAAAATCGGAAAGATTGCTTGATAGTTTTTGAGCCACTAAAGGTGCTAAAAATAAATCATTAATTTTTACTCTAACTCCAGATACTGCGTCGCCCATCTGAAAAAACTTCTGCGCATCTTCTAAATTGATTAATGCCATTCCAGAGTCATATTCATACATCCCCACCTCAAAAAAACCAGCAACATTAAATTGTCGCATCCTTGGAAATGTTCCTGCAGGGGTATAAGAACCTTGAGGTATCAGAATATTAACTTTGTCTCCAATCTTAATTCCCAGCTGTTTAGCAATATCAACACCTAAAACAATATTAAACGCATTGGCTTTTAAATCAGATAAGCTTCCTATCTTCATTTTTTCTGCCAAATCATCAACATTACCTTCAAGGTCAGAAGAAATACCTCGCAGAATTATCCCTTGGCTGCCATAATCGCCAACTAACATCCCTTGACCAACTATATAGGGAGCAGAGCCTCTTACGTCTGGATAATCACGAAGCTTTTCTGTTAAATTATTCCAGCGACTGAGTGTGTTATTTGCACCTGTAATTTCAATATGAGAAGCTACTCCAAGAATTCTTGTTCTTAATTCATCTTGGAATCCATTCATTACTGAAAGAATGATAATTAGAGCGGAAACTCCTAGAGCTATTCCAACCATGCTTGTCATCGAAATAAAAGAAATAAAGCTATTTCTTTGCTTAAATTTGATATATCTATAAGCAATCCAAAATTCAAATGGTAAGTATTTATTAAGCAAAGACATTTGTTTTATTTTATCAGGGTTATAGATTCTAATCTGATAAAATCATATTTATGTTCACTGGTATTATCCAATCAAACGGTCTGATAAAAAAAATTGAGCCTTTAAAAAAAGATGCTCGAGTTACGATTGTGTATGAGCCAAAGAAATTAGGCATTATTAGCCTAGGTGACAGCATATGCGTTAATGGTATATGTCTTACAGTTCAAAAAAAACAAAAAAAACAACTGGTATTCCATGTATCTGAAGAAACTCTAAACAGAACAATACTTTTTAAAGAAAAATCTCAAGTCAACTTAGAATGTTCTCTTTTATATAATGGGAAAATAAGCGGTCATTTTTTAACAGGTCATGTAGACGGCGTTGGAAAAATAACTGAAATCAAAATTAATAATGCATGTTGGATTCTTGAAATAAAACCGCCTAAAAAGCTGCTTAAATTTATTGCCGAAAAAGGGTCTATCGCTATAAATGGAGTAAGTCTTACTGTAAATTTAGTTCAAAATGATAAATTTAAAGTAAATATTATTCCATTTACTCTTAAAGAGACAAACTTAGAAAAATTAATTAAGAATAGTGAAGTCAATATCGAAATAGACTTGATTTCTAGGTACATTGAAAACATTATCAAAAGAAAATAAATATCAGATGATTAGCCCTATAGTTGAAATTATTGCAGATATAAAACAAGGGAAAATGGTTATCCTTGTAGATGAGGAAAATAGAGAAAACGAAGGTGATCTTTTACTAGCCGCTGAATTTGCTAATTCAGATCACATTAATTTTATGTCTAAATTTGGACGCGGTCTTATTTGCCTTACACTTACCGAAGAAAAATGCCAAAAACTCGAACTACCTTTAATGGTTCAAGAAAATGAAACTAGACTCGGAACCAACTTTACAGTGTCTATTGAAGCAGCTAAAGGCGTAACTACGGGTATTTCTGCAAATGATAGAGCGACCACAATTAAAGCTGCTATTGACAAAAATGCTACCTCAAAGAGTATTGTTAGGCCTGGTCATATATTCCCATTAATATCAAAAAAAGGTGGCGTGCTTATTAGAGCTGGACACACTGAAGCAGGTTGCGATCTTGCCCAATTGGCCAACCTAGAACCAGCATCAGTAATATGTGAAATTCTTAATGAAGATGGAAATATGGCAAGACTTCCAGATTTAATTGAATTCTCAAAAAAACATAAAATTAAAATTGGAACTATTGCAGATCTTATTAAGTACCGGAGAAAAAATGAAAAATTAATCGAAAAATTAATCGAAAAAAACATTTTAACACCCTACGGACAAATGAAATTAATTCTATATAAAGATACAATTTTAGAAGAAACACATATTGTGCTTGTTAAAGGTGATATCGAAAAAAATAAAGAAACTATCGTAAGGGTCCATGAGCCCTTGTCAGTCATAGATCTTTTAGATATGGAGAATAACAAACATTCTTGGAATGCCTTAAAAGCAATCAAAAAAATAAGCGAAGAAAATGGGGTCTTAATTTTTATCAATCACAACACAAATACCAATGACCTTCTTGATATATTAAAAACAGAAAACGCTCCGCCTGCTAAAAAGAATAATGATTTAAGAAATTATGGGATTGGCTCCCAAATACTAGTAGATTTAGGTGTTAAAAAAATGAAACTGCTTTCTACCCCAAGAAAAATGCCGAGCATGATTGGCTTCGGATTAGAAATTACGGGTTACATTGAAAATTAATATATATGCTAAATAAATTATGCTAGAATAATGACATTGAAAAATTATAGAAAACATAATTTTAAAGCGTATTGTCAAACTGACTTCATGTCAGTTTTTTTTTCGAAAAAAACTCGGATTATTTATTTAATTTTAGAGTTAAACTTAGATAAGCTTCCATGTTAACCACCCAAAATCATTATCAATCTAATCTACA